>NZ_CAUSAI010000017.1:0-33003 GCF_963529685.1 uncultured Gemella sp. | reverse complement strand
ATTCACAAGCATTTGTGAACAAGCTAAAGCAGCTTTAGCTAAATAATTAGAAATAGTTAAAAAAGTTACTTGCATAATTTTGCAGGTAACTTTTTTGTTTTTATAAAATATATAAACCGATCAAACTAGTAAGTCAATGAAATGATAAAATAATAAGTTTCAATTATTAATATACTATTTTTCTAGGATTTTTAAGGCTATATAGCTTATCTTGAGCTATTTGGTTGTATACTTCTTCATTTCGTTTATCATACAATAAGATAGCCCAAGTATACCAAAGTAAATCGCAGAACTGTAAGAATATGTCTAGCTTTTTAAAATTGCATACTTCATCAACAAAATATGATTTTAAGAATGTTATAGTTTCTTCGTAGTTTAAATTATTTTCGGATATAAAACTTGCAATATCAAAGTAATAGTCATTATATCCTGCATATTCAAAATCAATTAGGTATAGCTTTTCATTTGTAAATAGGAAATTGCCTTCAACTAAATCATTATGACAAAGACGATCTGGTGTATATACTTTTTTAAAATCAACTATAATATGCATAAATTTATCTAAATTATGTTCAGTAGTATCTAGTTGTTCATAATATTCCATAAATTTAGATATCGGATCAAATTTATTTTTAGCTAGAAATTTGCTAGAGTGGAATTTTTTTAAAAGTTTAGAAATTCTAACTATATTTGACAGTGTTCTTTGGGAAACAAACGTTTTGGGATTTTGTTGAAACTCAGTTATAAGATTATCATTATTAAAATAAACAGGTTTAAGAAAATATGATTCGGAAGATAGTAAAGTTAGAGCTTCTTTTTCATTTGCTTTATTAACAATTTTTGTTGTATCTTTTGATGTTCTGTAGAAATATTTATTCGTATTAGTAGTAATAATATAATTTTTATTAGATACGCCATAGCTCGTTTCTTCAAGAGATATTATCTTTTGATTTAATATTTTTTCTAACTTATTAATATTGAACATATTATTTTCCTCCTTAATTTATAAAATGATATTGCTTATTTATTTAAATTATACATTATTTTGATGAAAGATAAAAGTAAAAACGATTTCATTACACTTTGATAAATATTAAAATTTATTATTAAAATACTATTTTTTTTATAATATTATTCAAAAATAAAGAAATAAATTTCATGTGAATTTAATATGTTATTTATGTGAACTTATATATTGTATAATCTTAAAAAATACATGGTATATATAATTATTTTGTATTTTTAATTTATAAATAAATGAGGTTTTGTTGAAAAAAATTGATAATTTTGGTATAATTATAATGTATAAAATATATTTATATACACATAGTTTCATTTTTAAATATCATAGGAGGTGTAAAATGAAAGAAGTTTTTATTAATACTGAATATATTACATTAGCACAATTTTTAAAATTAGAAGGTTTTATAGGTTCTGGAGGAGAAGCTAAATACTTTTTACAAGAAGCAGAAGTTGAGCTTAATGGGGTATCAGAAAATAGACGAGGGAAAAAATTATATTCAAATGATGTAATCAAATTAGAAGGAAATGAATTTATAATTATTAATGAAAATTAAGAGTTTAAAGTTACTCTACTTTCGAAATTATTTATCTGCGAATATAGAATCACATCCCTCGCTTAATGTTTTAGTAGGAAACAATGCGAATGGAAAAACTAATATTATAGAGTCTATTTTTTGTTTAGCACTAGGAAGAAGCTATAGAACAAAAAGTGATAGTGAGTGTATAATGTTTGGAGAAACTGCAACAGCTATGTCGTGTGTAGTTAACAAAAATAATAAAAATCTAGATATCATGTTAGGAATAAATAACAAAGGTAAAAGTGCGAAAATTGCAGGAGTAAAAAAAACTAAGTTAACAGATTTTGTCGGTGAGTTAAATGTAGTATTATTCTCTCCAGAAGATTTGCAAATAGTTAAAGGTTCGCCAGCACTAAGACGTGAGTTTATTAATAGGGAATTCTATCAATTTTCTCGTGTGTACCACAAGTATTATTTGATGTATCAACATCTTTTAAAACAGCGGAATTCTTATTTGAAAGATATGAGAAAAAATCCAAAAGATGAGATGTCCTTAGCATATTTAGAAACTATTACTTCTCAACTTGCCAAGGTAGCAATATATATTACTAAAGAAAGAGTGTCATTTGTTCATGAAATTTCAGCGTTAACATATCACAATATGCTTAATATATCAAATGGGCAAGAAACTTTAAAAATTAAGTACAAAAGTTCAGTGTTGGAATCATTAAATATAATAGATGTGAATGATACTAATTTTACAGAAGAGAACTTAGTAAAAGTCATGATGAAGAAATCGTTTGATGATATTATGCGTGGAAGTACAAAAATTGGGCCACATCAAGATGATTTAGAATTTTATATTAATGATCTTGATGCAAAAATGTACGCATCCCAAGGACAACAAAGAAGTATAGTATTATCGTTAAAATTAGCTGAAATTAACTATTTAAAATCAAAGACGGGAACATATCCAGTCTTACTTTTAGATGATGTACTAAGTGAGTTAGATAAAAATAGACAACTAAAATTATTAGATGCAATTAATGAAAATGTACAAACATTTATTACAACACCTTCAATATCAGATATTAAAGAAGATTTATTGAAAAAAGCTAAAGTTTTCAAAATAGAAAATGGAAATATTAGCGAAATAGTCTAGAAAATTTATTTATAAATTTACTAAAATGAAAGGAAAAATCATGGTAGAAAATAAACAAATACAAGAGTATAATGCCGATCAGATTCAGGTTCTTGAAGGATTAGAAGCTGTTAGGGTAAGACCGGGTATGTATATCGGTTCTACATCTAGTAAAGGTCTACACCACCTAGTATGGGAGATTGTGGATAACTCAATAGATGAAGCGTTAGCTGGATATTGTAATACAATAACTGTAGCAATTGAAAAAGGAGATTGGATAAGAGTAGAGGATAATGGGCGTGGTATTCCTGTAGATATTCAGGAACAAACAGGAAAACCTGCTTTGGAAGTTATTCTTACAGTACTACACGCTGGTGGTAAATTTGGAGGTGGTGGATACAAAGTATCTGGTGGTCTTCACGGGGTAGGAGCCAGTGTTGTAAATGCCTTATCAACAAAATTAGAAGCGTCAGTTTATCGCGATGGTAAAATTTACAGTATGAAATTTGAACGTGGTGATGTAGTTCAAGGAATTACAGTTGTAGGAGATACTGACAGAACAGGAACAACTATTCGTTTTAAAGCAGATCCAGAAATCTTCCAAGAAACAACAGTATATGAATATGATATTTTAAGAACACGTATTAGAGAACTTGCTTTCTTAAACAAAGGAATAACAATAATTCTTAAAGATGAAAGAGAAGGTCAAGAAAAAGAAGAAACTTTCTGTTATGAAGGTGGATTATTAGAATATGTGGAAATGTTAAATGAAAATAAAGACGCTCTACATGAAGCTATTTATGTGCATGGTGAGATGGAAGGCAAAGAAGTAGAAATCTCAATGCAATATAATACTGGTTATTCAAATAATGTCTTAAGTTATGCGAATAATATTAACACACACGAAGGTGGTACTCACGAGAGCGGATTTAAAACTGCTCTTACAAGAATAATTAACTCTTACGGTAAAAAGAATAAACTTATTAAAGACAAAGAATCATTAACAGGGGATGATGTTCGTGAAGGACTTGTTGCAATTATCTCAATCAAACACCCAAATCCGCAGTTTGAAGGACAAACAAAAACAAAATTAGGAAACTCAGAAATGAGTACTATCACTAATAAATTGTTCTCAGAAGAGTTGGATAGATTCTTATTAGAAAATCCAAAGACAGCGAAAATAATTGTAGAAAAAGGACTTCAAGCATCACGTGCTAGAATCGCAGCTAAAAAAGCTCGTGAATCTACACGTCGTAAAAATGCATTAGAATTTACAAACCTACCAGGGAAACTTGCAGACTGTTCAAGTAAAGATGCAGCAGAATGTGAATTGTTCCTAGTCGAAGGGGACTCTGCGGGAGGAAGTGCAAAACTTGGACGTAATAGTAAATTCCAAGCTATTTTACCGCTTAAAGGTAAAATTCTGAACGTAGAGAAAGTAAGAATTGATAAAGTATTAGCAAACGATGAAGTTCGTTCGTTAATAACTGCAATAGGTATGGGTATTGGTGAAACGTTAAATATAGATAAACTTCGTTATCATAAGATTGTTATTATGACCGATGCCGATGTCGATGGAAGTCATATCAGAACTCTATTATTAACTTTCTTCTTCAGATATATGAGAGAATTAATTGATGCAGGATATGTTTATATCGCAAGACCGCCTCTATATGGATTAAAAGTAGGTAAGAAAGAATTTTACTGCCATACAGAAGAAGAACTGAAACAAAATATTGAAGAACATGCTGGAGATAAAAAATACACTGTTCAACGATACAAAGGTCTTGGAGAGATGAACGCGGAAGAATTATGGGATACAACAATGGATCCAGAACACCGTTTAATGTATAAAGTAAGTATAGATGATGCTCAAAGAGCTGATGCTGCATTTGATACATTAATGGGTGAAAAAGTAGAACCAAGACGTAAATTTATCGAAGATAATGCTCTAAATGTTATAAACTTAGACATTTAGTAAAGAAAGGATAGAACATGGAAGATAATAAAAATAATATTACCTTAAGAAACATAACGACTGAAATTGAAAATTCATTTTTAGATTATTCAATGAGTGTTATTGTATCACGTGCTTTACCAGACGTACGTGACGGGTTAAAACCAGTTCATAGAAGAATACTTTATGCTTTTAATGATTTAGGGTTAACATATGACAAACCTTACAAAAAAAGTGCCTTTGTTGTAGGGGAAGTAATGGCGAAGTATCACCCACATGGTGACTCTGCAACATATGGAACAATTGTACGTTTAGCACAAGATTTCAACAGTAGATATCCTTTAGTAGATGGTCAAGGGAACTTCGGTTCTATTGATGGAGATGGAGCTGCTGCGATGCGTTATACGGAAGCAAGAATGAGCAAAATTGCTTCTGAGTTACTTCGTGATATTAACAAAGATACAGTTGATATGCAAGATAACTATGATGGTACAAAACAAGAACCTAAAGTATTACCAGCAAGAATACCTAACTTATTAGTTAACGGAAGTAGTGGTATCGCGGTTGGTATGGCTACTAACATTCCACCTCACAATTTAGGTGAGGTTATCGATGGAGTAATCGCATTAGCTGATAACTCTGAAATAACAATTGCTGAACTTATGTCTAAAATTAAAGGACCAGACTTCCCAACAGGATCATTCTTATTAGGACGTAGTGGAATAGTTAAGGCATATACAACAGGGCGTGGTTCTGTAATCATGCGTGGGAAAACTGAAATTGAACAAATGAAAAATGGTAAGGAAAGAATCGTTATTACAGAAATTCCTTATCAAGTAAATAAAGCTAAATTAGTTGAAAAAATAGCTGAACTTGCTCGTGATAAAAAAATCGAAGGTGTAACAGATCTTCGCGATGAAAGTAACTTAAAAGGTATTAGAATTGTAATTGAATTACGTCGTGATGTAAATAGTAATGTAATTCTAAATAATTTATACAAATTAACACCATTACAAAGTTCATTTGGTGTTAATATGATTGCTCTTGTAAATGGAGTACCTAAGTTATTAAATCTTAAAGAAGTACTTTATCACTACTTAGAGCATCAAAAAGAAGTAGTAGTAAGAAGAACTAGGTTCGATCTTAAAAAAGCTCAAGCTCGTGCTCACATATTAGAAGGTTTAAGAATTGCTTTAGATAATATCGATAGAATTATTAGCTTAATTCGTGGTTCTCAAACTGCTGAAGAAGCAAAAGCTGGATTAATTGATCAATTTGGATTAACTGAAATTCAAGCACAAGCTATCTTAGATATGAGACTTCAAAGACTTACCGGTTTAGAACGTGATAAGATTGAAGAAGAATATAGTAAGCTTATGGAACTTATTGCTGACTTAGAAGATATACTAGCGAAACCTGAGAGAGTAATTCAAATCGTTAAAGATGAGTTATTAGAAGTTAAGGAAAAATTCGGAGACAAACGTCGTAGTGTAATTATCGAAGGGCAAGTAGATCAAATTGAAAATGAAGATTTAATTGAACAAGAACAAATTATAATTACTTTATCTTATAACCAATATATTAAACGTCTTGCTGCAAGTACTTATAAATCTCAAGGGCGCGGCGGTCGTGGAGTAAATGGTATGACTACAAATGATGAAGATAATGTGGCTTATATGTTAAGCTGTTCAACTCACGATCATATCTTATTCTTTACAGATAAAGGTAAAGTATATACTCTTAAAGGTTATGAAATTAATCAAATGAGTAGACAATCAAAAGGAATACCTATTATTAACTTATTAGAAATTGAAAAAGAAGAAAAAGTAAACTCTATTATTGCAATTTCTGATCTTCAAGAAGAAGGAACAAGTTTAATCTTCTCAACTAAATATGGTGTAATTAAAAAATCTAAGTTAGGAGATTACGCAAGTATTCTTAAAAAAGGTAAGATTGCCCTTAAACTTGATGATGATGACTCACTAATCGATGTTCAAAGAATTACAGATGATCAAGATATTATGATTGTTACAGCAAATGGACAAGCAATTAGAATAAATGCTGAAAAAGTTCGTACAATGGGACGTGTAAGCCGCGGGGTTAAAGGTATTACCCTTTCTCCAGATGACTATGTAGTAGGTATGGAAGTAGTTGATGAATCTAAGAAAATTTTAACAGTAACAGAAAATGGTATTGGTAAAATCTCTAAATCTACGGAATTCAATGTAATTAACCGCGGAGGAAAAGGTGTCAAAGTAGCGAAAGTTACTAAGAAAACTGGTAAGATTGTAGCTGTTAAGTCAATTGCAGGAAATGAAGATTTAATGATTATGACTGATCAAGGAATTATCATTAGAATTGATGTTTCAACAATTAGCACATTAGGAAGAACAGCAACAGGTGTCAAAGTAATTAACCTTGTTGATGATCAAAAAGTAGCAACTGTAACTTTAGCAGCCAAAGAAGAAGTCTACGAAGAAGAATAATAATAATGAAATTAAGAAGATTTGATTATATGGTCAGATCTTCTTAGTTTTATATTTATGTCAATATAACAATTTTATGAATAATAATTATAGCGGTGTTGTAAAGTAGCGAAAAAGAAGTCAACGAATGATCGAATGATGTAAAATAAGAACAATTATATTTAATTTTCAAAAAAAGTAAGTAAAAAAGTTAATAATATGAAAAAAAATAGTAAAATTCGTTGTGTTATTTTGAAAAAAGTTTTATAATGGAATATGTAGTTAAAACTGATAAAATAAACTTTATTAGTAAAAATCTTATCAAGGAGTAACTAGATGCAAAAAACTAGATTAGAAAGCAATGTAAATGAAAATATAATACAAGAGGAGATTCAAATACTTACAGAGATGTTGTTAAAAGCAACTCAAAAGTTAATTTCTGAAGAAACATTTGAAAAAATTGTAGAATTAAAAACATTAGCTGACGAAAAAAATTATGATAAATTAAATCTTATAATTAAAGATTTAACGCAAGAAGAGATGGAAATAGTAGCTAACTTTTTCTCAGTTTTACCGTTATTAATCAATATTGCAGAGGATGTTGATTTAGCGTACGAGGTCAACTATAAAAATAATTCGAATGAAGAATATATCGGTAAGTTATCTGAATCAATCAAAAATATTAAAGATAAAAATATTTTAGATAACATTAATGTAGTTCCAGTATTAACAGCACATCCGACACAAGTACAACGTAAGACGATTCTTGATTTAACAGAAAAATTACATACATTATTAAGAAAACATCGTGATGTGAAAAATGGACTTATCAATGGAAGAAAATGGAAAAATGATATTCAAAAGCATATTGAAATTCTAATTCAAAGTGATATAATTCGTGAGAAAAAATTAAAAGTAGCAAATGAAATTACTAATGTGCTAGAGTATTATAATCTATCTTTTATTAAAGCAATAGGTAAATTAATGACTGAGTACAAATTGCTATTAGAAGAAAATAACATTGAATTAAAAAATGAGACTCCTATAACTATGGGGATGTGGATTGGTGGAGACCGTGATGGTAATCCATTTGTAACTGCAGAAACATTAAATTTATCTGCGATGAAACAGTGTGAACTTATAACAACATATTACTTAGAAAAGTTAGAAAGTTTATATAGAACTTTTTCAATGTCTACACAGTATGTAGAAGAAAGTAAAGAATTAGAAGAGTTGGCCAACCGTTCAAATGATTTGTCGGTTTATAGAGAAAAAGAGCCGTATAGAAGGGCTATTTTCTATATAAAGGAAAAATTAGACAATACAAAAGAATACTTACTTAATGACAAAGAAATTGGAGAGAAGTATTTAACATCTGCAGAATTTATTAATGATTTAGAAATTATTGAAAAATCATTGTTAGAAAATAAAGGTGAAATTCTAATTACTGGAGAATTTGAAGAATTATTAAATGTTGTTAAAATATTTGGATTCTACTTGGCAAGTATAGATATGCGTCAAGATTCAAGTGTTTATGAGGCATCGGTTGCCGAACTGTTAAGTAGTGCCAATATTGAAAAAAATTACAGTGCTTTAAGTGAAGAAGAAAAATGTAAATTGTTATTAAAACAATTAAAAGAAGATCCACGACCATTGAGTATTAATGATGAAAATAAACAATCAGAGGAACTGAAAAAGGAACTATCTATTTTTAGAACAGCAAGGAGATTAAAAGATAAACTTGGAGAAAATATTATTAAACAAAATATTATCTCACACACTACAAGCATCTCTGATTTATTAGAACTTGCAATTATGTTAAAAGAGGTAGGTTTAGTAGGAAGTGATTTTGCTAGACTTCAACTAGTTCCACTATTCGAAACTATAGAAGACTTGGAAAATTCATATGAAATAATGGATGAGTATTTAAGTCTGGATATAGTAAAAAAATGGGTAAGTGATAATAATAATTATCAAGAAATTATGTTAGGATATTCTGATAGTAATAAAGATGGTGGATATTTATCATCTGGTTGGTCATTGTATAAAGCACAACAGGAGCTTTCTTCATTAGGAGAAAAACATAATATTAAAGTTACTTTCTTCCATGGGCGTGGAGGAACAGTAGGTCGAGGTGGTGGACCAAGTTATGATGCGATTATTTCTCAACCATTAGGAAGTGTTCAAGATAGAATTCGATTAACAGAACAAGGTGAAATTATAGCAGCTAAATATGGGAATAGCGATGCTGCATATTATAACTTAGAAGCACTATTCTCTGCTGTTATTCAAAGGATGAATGCGGATAAAACTAATACTGATATTAGAGATATTCCAGAAATTCAAAAAATTATGGATGAAATAGTAAATGATAGTTATAATAAGTATCGTGAATTAGTTTTTGAAAATAAAAACTTCTATAATTATTTCTTTGAAGCAACACCAATTAAAGAGATTTCTAGTTTAAATATAGGATCTCGTCCAGCTTCGCGTAAGAAAATTACTGATATTGGTGGGCTAAGAGCTATTCCATGGGTATTTTCATGGTCTCAAAGTAGAATTATGTTACCTGGTTGGTATGGAGTAGGTACAGCATTTTCTAATTACATTAGTAAAAATAAAGATAATATAGAAATACTTCGTAATATGTATAAAAACTGGCCATTTTTCACATCATTATTATCAAATGTAGATATGGTTATGTCAAAATCTGATATGGATATAGCTAAAGAGTATGCAAATCTATGTCGCGATGAAGAAACTAAAAAAGTATATGAAGAAATATTAAGAGAGTGGAAGTTAACAAAACAAGTAGTATTAGAGATTTCGGAGCACAAAGAATTCTTAGAAGATAATACGTACTTAACTCGAAGTTTAGAAAATAGATTGCAGTATTTTAATACTTTAAATTTATTGCAAGTTGAATTAATCAAACGAGCTAGAGAAGGTAAATTACCAGAATCACAAATTAATACAATTCATATTACGATTAATGGAGTTGCTACCGGACTTAGAAACTCAGGATAAAAAAAATAAAAAGGGAGTGACTCAAAAATCGATTTCTCTGAAATCACGATTTTTGAGTCACTCCTTTAAATATTATTTAATTTTAATAGCTATATAGCTGTGTGGAGGTACAACTGTACCAAAAGGTGTAGAGTATATTTCAGTATTACCGAATAACTTATCACCACAATATTTCTCAATAAAATGAGCTTTAGAATCAAGATTTATAATACAAAGAATATTATTACGTTTATATGCAATGCATTTTTCATTTGTATAAATAAACTCAAAATTTGTTATAAAATCTTTTTTATTTTCATTTCTAAATTTAGACAAATTAACGTAGTGCTCTAATAAATCTTCATCTTTATTATCGTGTGTAAAACCTAGGCGATTATATGGGTCTCTAAAACCATACATTCCTATTTCATCACCATAGTAGATACATGGAACACCAGGTAAAGTGAATTGAATGAAACTAGCATACTTAAGTAGTTCTTTCGCTTTATTATATTGTTCAGGTGACATTTTATAAGTCGGTCTTTCATGAACAGGTACATTTTCAGGATTATCGAATGCTAACATAGTTAGAATACGTTCTGTATCATGACTTCCTAGTAAATTCATAACAGCATCGAGAGCAGGACGAGGATAATTTTCTACAAGTTTTAATATTTCTAAAGTGAAATCTTCTGCATTTTTATTCTTTACAAAATCTATAATTGCATTTTTCCAAGGATAATTCATTACACTATCAAGTTGATCTCCTAGGAAATAACGTCTACGTGTATTGTATGATATCTTATTTGTAGCATCTTCCCAAACTTCACCGATAATTAGTGCATCTTTATCATAATATTTAGCACTTTCTCGAATTCTATCTAAAAATTCATCTGGAAATTCATCGGCAACATCTAGACGCCAGCCAGCGATACCTAATTTTTGCCAAAAATTAACTACTCCAGTATCTTTATTATTGATAAAATCACTGTATTCTTTATTTTCTTTTATTACAGTAGGTAAGTTATCGAACCCCCACCAAGAATGATATTCATTTGGGAAATTTATAAAGTCAAACCAAGGATAATAAGGTGAACTTTGCGAATTAAAAGCACCGATACTATCATAATTGTTATATCTATTGAAATAAATACTATCTGATCCAGTATGACTAAATACACCATCTAAAATTATTCTGATATTATCATTTTTAAAGTCTTTACAGAAACTTTCAAATTGTTCATTAGTTCCAAAGTAAGGATCTACGTTGAAATAATCTGAAGTAGAATAACGATGATTTTCTGGGCTTTCTACAATAGGATTTAGGTAGATACTTTCTATATTTAATTTTTTGAAATAGTCCTTTTCTTCTTCTATTCCTAATAGATTTCCCATTAGGAAATCTTTAGCTCCGTAATTTTCATGAGTGATTGAAGAATGTGGCACGCTGTCCCAGTTTTCATGTCTAATTCTTACATTTTCATTTTTAGCCACTTTTGCAGTATATTTTTCGCTACGTTTAAATCTATCTGGAAAGATCTGATACATAATAGAGCCTTTGTACCAGGATGGGGTAGTAAAGTTCGAATCATAAACTGTAAGTTGCCAATCTGGAAGATCATTAATATTGTTTACTAATTTAGCGTTAAGTCTATCATTTTTCAGGTAAACATAGAAATTATCAAAATGAACTTCGAAATGGTAAAAGTACAAACCTATGTTGAAGGGTTCAAAGTTTACTGCGTACATCAAGTAATTTTCGTTAGTTTTTTCTTTGAAAGCTAAACTTTTAGTTATAATTTCACCAGTAAATTCATTTTTAATTACAATTTTGAAATCATTAAAGTAAAAATCATCTTTAATTAAAACTTCAAATTGGAAGGTTTCTTCGTTATTAATAGCGCCTTTTGGAAATTTATTTTTTATTGGATTAAATTTAATCATATTTTTCTTCTCCGAAATGTTAATTTTTTGTTATTAAACTGCTTTGTAAAATCTATCATTTTTATTTTAATATAAAAGTTTTCAAAAGTAAATATTATTATTATAAAAAAACAAAAAATAATTAATATAAAAGCAATGTAAAGGGTATAATTTATACCTGAAAAAACTTACAGAAAACATTTACATTTAATACCTTTCGTGTTATAATATAGGTATAAATATTAAATTAATAAGCGAATATAATTTTAACTATTTTATACGCGATATTTTTTATAATAAATTTTTTAAGAGTAAAAGAAAACGGTTACTTTTAAAGTGGAGGGGGTTATTAAGTGAATAATAATATGGCGGAATATTTATTCCACGAAGGGACAAATTACCATAGTCATAAATTTTTAGGATCATTTTTAGAAGGAGACACTTGTACTTTTAGAGTGTGGGCTCCAAATGCGAAAAAAGTTTTTGTTACAGGTGAATTTTGTTCTTGGTATCCACATACTCATGAAATGAAACTGATAAGTGATGGAGGAATTTTTGAAATTACGATATCAGGTGTTAACCAATTTGATGCCTATAAATATGTCATAGTTACTAGAAGTGGTGTTGAATTATGGAAGGCTGATCCGTATGCCAAGCATGCAGAGACTAGACCTTTGACGGCTTCAAAAGTTTATTCTATGCCAGATTACAAATGGAATGATAGTAAATGGATGGAAAATAGAGAGGTACCTTATCATCGCCCGATGAATGTTTATGAAGTGCATTTAGGATCGTGGAAACGTCACGAAGATGGTAAAGAAATGAGTTATAGAGATTTAGCGCACACATTGGTAGATTATGCAAAAGAGATGAACTATACTCATATAGAATTGCTACCAGTAACGGAATATCCTTATGATAAATCATGGGGGTATCAAGCAACGGGTTACTTCTCGCCTACATCTAGATATGGGACACCAGAAGATTTCATGTATTTTGTTGATCGTTGTCATCAAAACAATATAGGAGTAATCTTAGATTGGGTTCCTGGGCATTTTACAAAGGATGCTCATGGATTATATGAATTTGATGGAACACCTTGTTATGAATATTCGGATACTAGAAAAATGGAACACGAAGGTTGGGGAACTAGAGTTTTTGATTACGGTAGAAACGAAATTAAGTCATTTCTAACTTCAAGCGCAGTTTCTTGGATAGAGGACTATCATATTGATGGAATTAGAGTAGATGCTGTTAGTTCAATGATATTCCTAAATTATTGTAGAGATGAAAACAAATCAGCTAGAAATATCTATGGAGGGTTTGAAAATTTAGAAGCAATTGATTTTATAAAGAAACTTAACTTGTATATAAAAGAAAATTATCCTGGTGTTAGTATGATTGCTGAAGAATCTACGAGTTATCCAAAAGTTACAGCAGCAGTTGAACACGGTGGTTTAGGCTTTGATTTTAAGTGGAATATGGGATGGATGAATGACAGTCTTGATTATTTAGAAACTGATCCTTTCTTTAGAAAAGGAGTACATAATAAATTTACTTTTTCAATGTGTTATGCATTCTCAGAAAACTTCATTCTACCGATTTCACATGATGAAGTAGTTCATGGGAAAAAATCACTTTTAGATAAAAGTCCTGTACCTTATGAAGATAAATTTGCTAACTTCAAAGCATTTTTAGGATATATGTACGCACACCCTGGGAAAAAATTAACTTTTATGGGAGTTGATATTGCGCAGTTTATTGAATGGGATGAAGAAAGAGAATTGGACTGGTTATTGATGGAGTATCCAAAACATTCCTTCGTAAATAGATATGTTAAAGAATTAAATAAATTCTACAAAGTTACACCGGCATTATGGGAAAATGATTGTGATTGGGACGGATTTAAGTGGCATGTAGTTGATGATTATATTAATAATGTATTCGCTTTTTCACGTAAAGATAGAACAGGAAAAGAAGTGCTAGTAATTAGTAATTTTTCAAATCAAGTTTTGAAAAACTATGAAATTGGTGTAGATACTTGGGGAAGTTACAAAATAGTATTAAACTCAGATGCTAAAAAATATGATGGAATAGCTATCCCAAATAGAAATTTAAAAACAATTAACAAAGAAAGAAACGAATTTAAATATACTTTAAGTGTAAATGTTCCACCTTATACAACAATGTATATAGAAAAGAAATAATAAGTTTAGGAGAAGGGGGTCAATTTAATGGCACGAAAAAAAGAAGTAGTAGCGATGCTACTAGCAGGAGGACAAGGGACAAGGCTTCAAGTTTTAACGAAAGATATGGCTAAACCGGCAGTACCTTTTGGGGGGAAATATAGAATTATCGATTTTCCGTTATCAAATTGCGCAAATTCAGGTATTTCAACAGTTGGGGTATTAACGCAGTTTATGCCACTTGAACTTAACTCTTATATGGGGAATGGTCAACCATGGGATTTAGATAGAATGGATGGCGGGTTATCTATCTTGCCACCATATACTGCGGGAAAAACAGGTGAATGGTATAAGGGTACTGCAAATGCTATATATCAAAATATAAAGTATATAGAGCAATATAATCCGGAATACGTACTTATTTTATCTGGAGATCACATTTACAAAATGAATTATAAGCAAATGTTGGATTTCCATAAAGAAAAAGGTGCTGATTTAACGATTGCGCACATCAATGTACCTATAGAAGAAGCAAATCGTTTTGGTATACTTAATACAAACTTAGACCTAAGAGTAACAGAATTTTTAGAAAAACCAGAACATCCGATTTCAACAAAAGCATCTATGGGAATTTATATCTTTAGTTGGCAACAACTTAGAGAATATTTGATTCGTGATGAAGAAAACCCAGACAGCGAAAAAGATTTTGGTAAGAATATCATTCCAATGATGTTGAATGAAGGTAAAAATATTTATGCTTATCCATTTTACGGTTATTGGAAAGATGTGGGAACAATCGAAAGTTTATGGGAAGCTAATATGGACCTAATTAAAAATAAAGAAAACTTTAATATTGATGATAGATTATGGAGAATCTATTATAGACATGAAGGGGCAATGCCACAATACCTAGGGTATAGTGCCAATATTAAAAATTCTATGATTTCAGATGGAACAGCGGTTTATGGCACGATTTCAGAATCTATTATTTCATCTGGAGTACGAATTGAAGAAGGCGCAGAAGTTGTAGGAAGTATAATAATGAAAGACGTTCTGATAGAAAAAGGTGCTAAAGTTTTCAACACAATTATCGCTGAAGGAGCAGTTATTAAAGAAAATGTAGAAGTTGGTAATAGAGAAATAGTTCTAGGAAAAGAACAAATAACTGTAATTGGAAGAGATGAAGTTGTGAATGAGAATAGGAAAGTAGAGGGAAAATAATATGGTAAATGCATTTTGTATATTATTCGCAGATAATTATCGTAATGATGATCTGCAAGGATTAGTAAGAAATAGAACATTAGCATCTTTAGCTATTGCCTCAAGATATAGAATGATTGACTTTATGCTATCATCACTAGTGAAAGCAGAGGTATCTAATATTGCAGTGGTAACAAACCATCACTACAAGTCATTAATGGATCACTTAAGCTGGGGGAAAGACTGGGATTTAAATAGAAAAAATAGTGGATTAAAATTCATCACTCCTATGTCTAATCATCAGGCAAATCGACTTGCTCAAAATAAAATAGAAGCATTGGGAGATGCTGCAAAATACGCGGATACTTTATTAGAAGATTACTGTATTTTAGCTGATGGAAATATTGTAGGAAATATTGACTTTAAGGATATGCTTAGGTATCACAAATCAACTAATGCAGATATTACTTTAGCTTATACTTATCGACAACCACAGCAACGTGAATCACAAATAATATTTGACGACAAAAACAGAGTCTATGACAGCTTATATCACTATGATGGGTATCATGAAGTATGCCCAACACAAGTAAAGATTTATATCATGTCTAAAGATATGTTTAAAGAAGTTGTAAAAAAAGGTATGACATTAGGATGGCAAGATCTATTATTAGACTTTATCGCTAAAAACTTCCACAGATTAAATGTGTATGGATATGAAGTTAAAAACTATATTAGAACAATTAACAGTGTTCAAGAATATTATAATTTTAATAGAGATTTGCTAAATCCTGATAAATTGAATGAATTATTTTTATCGGGGACTGATATTCTAACAAGGGTAGCGGATAGTGTGCCAACAATATATGGTGATGGAGCAATTGTTAAGAATTCTATTTTAGGAGATGGCTGTGAAATTAACGGAATCGTTGAAAATAGTATACTATTTAGGGACGTTGTAGTAGAAGAGGGAGCCGTTATAAAAAATTCAATAATAATGTCTAATAGTGTAATTAAAAAATCAGCATATCTAGATTATGTAATTATAGATAAGAGTGCAGTAGTTTCTGAAAGAGTTGAACTAAAAGGAACTGAGAACTGTCAAGTTATCGTAGAAAAAAATAAAGTAGTAGAATAAAAACTAATGGGTTAGAATAAAATGTGGAAAAAATTTGTAAAACTTTCGATTTTCAACTGAAAAAAGAGTATAATATACAGATAGACTACATCTAAAACTAACCCTTTTAGTATGAAAGTTAATAACGAATAAGGAGAAATATAATGAAGATATTATTCGTGGCAGCAGAAGCGGCACCATTTGTAAAAGTTGGAGGACTAGGAGATGTAATAGGATCATTGCCTAAGGCACTTCAAGATGAAAATGTAGAAGCAAGGGTAGTATTACCGCTGTATTCTACAATAGATAGAGGAAAATATGATCTGAAATATAAACAACATATTTTTATAAACTTAGGATGGAGAACTGTTTACTGTGGAATATTTGAAACTCAAGTGAATGGCGTAACGTATTATTTTATAGATAATGAGCAATACTTTAATAGAAGTAGTGTGTATGGACAAGATGATGATGGGGAAAGATTTGCATTCTTTTCTAAAGCAGCTTTGGAGATTTTACCTCATATAGATTATAAGCCTGATATAGTTAATGCTAATGATTGGCATGCAGCATTATCTGTAATTTATCTTGATGATTTAAAATCACGTGGTTTAGAATTCTATCAAAATATTAAAAGTGTGATTTCGATTCATAATATTGAATTTCAAGGTAAGTTTAATCCATATGATATGGGATATTTATTTGGTTTAGATAATAAGTATTTTGATGCATTAATTTATAAAGGTGATTTAAATCTATTAAAAGGTGCTATTCAATTGGCTGATAGAATTAATACTGTAAGTGAAACATACGCACATGAAATATTAGATCCGTACTTTTCATATGGACTAGATGATATTTTGAGAGTAGAACAAGGGAAACTGCATGGTATTATCAATGGTTTAGATATTGATAAATTTAATTCGAAAACTGATAAGCAAATTTTTAAGAATTTTGATGTAAAAACATTGAACAATAAAGTTCAGAATAAATTAAAATTCCAAGAAGAAATGGCATTAGAAGTAAATGAGAATATTCCTATGATAGGTATGGTTACAAGATTAACTCATCAAAAAGGTATAGACTTAGTACTTCATGTGGCTGATGAAATATTAAAAACAGGGGCGCAGCTAATAATTCTTGGTACAGGAGATAGACATTATGAAGAGGCTTTACGTTCTCTTGAATATCGTCGTCATGACAAGGTGCGAAGTTTAATAATGTTTTCACCGGAAGTTTCATCAAAAGTTTACAGCTCTTGTGATATGTTCTTAATGCCGTCAAAAACTGAACCGTGTGGATTGTCTCAGCTAATTTCAATGCGATATGCGACGATTCCGATTGTACATAGAGTAGGGGGATTAAAAGATACAGTAATCCCGTTTGATGGTAAGTTTGGGACTGGATTTACTTTTGAGAGTTTTGATGCATATGATATGTTAGATGCTATTTATAGAGCAACTTATTGTTACTACCAAGAACGTCATATTTGGAATAAAATTATGACTAACGCAATAAAACAAGATGTAAGTTGGAAAAAATCAGCATTACAATACATTGATATGTATAATGAAATTATGTAAACAACAGGAGTTAGGAGACACTAATGAGAAACAAAGAATTTGAACAAAAAGTTGAGAAGTACTTAAAAAGACAATTTGGTATAACTATTGCTTCAGCAAGTAAACGTCAAGTTTATGAAGCTCTTATGAGTACGGTAAGAGAAAAACTATCTGAGAAAAAATTTGCTTATGAACAAGAATTGAAAAAAACAAAACAAAAACGTGCTTACTATATGTCGATGGAGTTCCTTGTAGGTAGAACATTAAGAAATAACTTGTTTAATCTAGGTGTAGAAAAAGATGTAAATAAATATTTAGCAGACAATAATTTCGACTTAGATGAAATTTATGATATTGAGCCAGATCCAGGTTTAGGTAATGGTGGTTTAGGACGTCTTGCTTCATGTTATCTAGATGCTTTAACAAGTTGCGATTACCCAGTTACAGGATTTTCAATTTTATATGAATATGGTATCTTTAAACAAGTAATTAATAATGGGTGGCAACAAGAATTTCCAGATTACTGGTTAGATCTAGGTAAATATGGATTAGTTTATAGAAATGATGAGGAAGTAGAAGTAAGATTTTATGGCCGAGTAGAAGAAAAATTAACGGAAAATGGATTTGTAGTTGAACATAAAGATTATACTTCAATCCAAGCAGAACCTTATGATTTATTAATTTCTGGATATAAAACAAAAACTGTAAATACATTGCGTTTATGGGAAGCAAAAGCGAAAACTGGATTTAATATGAAATTGTTTGAACGTGGAGAATACTCTAAATCTTCTGAAGCAGAAGCAATTGCCTCTTCAATTTCTAAATTATTATATCCAGCAGATAGTACAAATGAAGGTAAAGAATTACGTATTAAACAACAATATTTCTTCATAAGTGCGTCATTACAACAATTAGTGAAAAATCACTATAATGAATTTGGTACATTAGAAAACTTAAGTGAACATGTTGCTTTACACATCAATGATACTCACCCTGCTATGGGAGTACCTGAGTTAATGAGATTATTACTTGATGAATATGGATACTCTTGGGATAAGGCTTGGGATATTACAACTAAAACATTTGCTTATACTAACCACACAATTATGGCAGAAGCATTAGAAAAATGGTCTGTAGATTTATTTAAACCATTATTACCGCGTATTTACTCAATTATTGAAGAGATTAACAAACGTTTCTGTCAATGGGTAATTGATCAAGGTAAAGATTATACTTTAGTAGAAACTGCAGTAATTTATGACAATCAAATTAGAATGGCAAACTTATCTATCGTAGGAAGCCATAATGTTAATGGTGTATCAAAACTACACAGTGATATTCTTGTAGATTCTACATTTAGAGCATTTAATGAATTATATCCAACTAAATTTGGTAATGTAACTAATGGTATTGCTCACCGCAGATGGTTAGGTCAAGCAAACCCTGAGTTAGCAGAATATCTTACAGAATTGATCGGAGATGACTTTGTAAAAGATTTATCTAAGATTAGTAAACTGAATGAATATAAAGATGACAAGAAAGTTGTGGCGAAACTTCAAGAAATTAAGAAGGTTAAGAAAGAACAGCTTGCTAAATACATTCAAAATACTACAGGTATAACTGTTAATCCTGATTCTATTTTTGATGTTCAAGTTAAGAGACTTCATGAGTATAAACGTCAATTACTTAATGCATTGCATATTGTATATTTATATAGAGAAATAAAATATAATGGATTACGCCCGACACCAAGAACGTTTATTTTTGCAGCGAAAGCATCATCAGGATATCAAATGGCGAAAAATATAATCAAATTTATCCACTCAATCTCGCAAATGATAGAATGTGATGAATTAGTTCGTGATTATATTAAAGTTGTATTCTTACCAGATTATAAAGTAACTCTAGCAGAAAAAATTCTTCCTGCAGCGGATATCAGTGAACAAATTTCACAAGCAGGTAAAGAAGCAAGTGGAACAGGTAATATGAAACTAATGCTTAATGGAGCACTAACTTTAGGGACTTTAGATGGTGCCAATGTTGAAATTTATGAAGCTGTAGGAGATGATAATATCTTTATCTTTGGATTAGAAACACCAGAAGTTGATGCTTTAAATGCACAAGGTTATAAACCATGGGAATACTATAATAATTCAACTAAGATTAAAGAAACTTTAGATTTTATTAGAACTATGACTGTTGGTGGTATGAACTTTAGCTTTATCGTAGATTACCTATTAACACAAGATAATTATATGTGTCTTGCTGATTTTGAAAGCTATGTTGCAGCACAAGAAAAAGTAGCCCAAACATATCAAGATAAAGAAAAATGGGGGCGTATGAGCTTAGTAAATACTGCTAATGCGGGTATCTTCTCAGCAGATAGATCAGTAGCGGAATATGCTAAAGATATCTGGAATATAAAAAAAGTAAAATAGTAGAGTAAAAAAAGAGTAACTTAGAGAATTTTTTCTCTCTAAGTTTCCTTTTTTTATTTCAATAAAATTAATAGATGATTTTAGACATAAAGTATATATAAACGCTTCATTCTCATAGCTAAAAAGTTATTAATATGGTAAAATTAATAAGGAAGACTGTGCCAATTCTAAAATTAATATTTATTTTGAAAATGCACACTTAGTAAATTATAAAGAGGTAATTATGGCGAAAGAAAGAGCGGATGTCCTTTGTGTGAGTCAAGGACTATTTGAATCACGAGAGAAAGCAAAACGAGCAATAATGGCTGGTATTGTTTATAATGATAATATAAGAATAGATAAAGCAGGAGAAAAAGTTGAGGCAACGGCTGAGCTTAGAATTAAAGGTAAACAGATGCCTTATGTAAGTCGTGGAGGACTAAAACTAGAAAAAGCAATAAATGAACTGAATTTTGATGTGAAGGATAAAGTTATGATTGACATAGGTTCTTCAACTGGAGGATTCACTGATTGTGCTTTACAAAACGGCGCAAAGTTTGTCTATGCTTTAGACGTTGGTACGAATCAACTCGTTTGGAAACTGCGTAATGATGAACGAGTTAAGGTTATGGAACAGACGAATTTTAGACATTCTGTAAAAGAGGATTTTGATGTATATGATATAGATATAGCATCTATCGATGTTTCATTTATTTCATTATCATTAATACTGCCAAATCTTGCTGGGATTATAAAAGATGGCGGAGAGGTTTGTGCGCTTGTAAAACCACAGTTTGAAGCGGGAAAAGATAAGGTAGGAAAAGGTGGAATTGTTCGAGATAAAAAAGTTCAATTGGAAGTTGTAGAAAAAGTGTTACTTTTAGCGAATAGTGTTGGTTTTAGTATGACGAACCTTTCATATTCACCGATAACAGGTGGAGAAGGAAATATTGAATTCCTAATGACTTTAAAATACAATGAAACTAAAGAAATAGAAAATAAAAACATAAACATTGAGCATATCGTCAATAATGCTCATAATCACTTTAAATAGAGGAGGACTCAATGTTAATTCAGTTAAATATTAAGCAATTTGGAATAATAGAAAAAGCTACCATAGAACTAAAAAATGGTTTAACTGTCTTAAGTGGAGAAACTGGAGCAGGAAAATCGATGATTCTAGCGGCAATTTCACAATTGTCAGGTCAAAGAACGTCAACATCGTATATTCGATATGGAGAAGAAAAGGCAAGTGTAGAAGGAGTATTTGATTTTCCAAAGAGTAAGGATGTTAAGATGATTTTTAATGAACTTGATTTAGATTGTGAAGATGATGTTATTGTAGTTCGTCGTGACATTTATAGTAGTGGAAAGAGTGTTTGTAGAATAAACGGAACTATAGTAAATCTATCAACTTTAAAAAAGGTAGCAGCTCATTTATTAGATATTCATGAACAACATGATAATCAGGTTCTATTAGTAGAAAAAAATCATCTTAATCTTGTAGATTCATTCAACAAAGAACAAATTCAGCCGCTATATTTAAAATACAAAGAAAAGTATAAAGAATACCAAGTAATTAGAGAAAAAATTGATAACTTAAAACAACAAGAAAGTGACGTTCTTCAAAAGGTAGACTTTTTAAAATTTCAATATAAAGAACTAAGTCAGATGAAGTTAAAAAAAGATGAAGATTTAGATCTTGAAAAAGATATTGATTACTTAGAGAATTTTGAAAAAGTAAATAACCTCGCTCATAGCATAACAGAAGGAATTGATGGAGAATACGGAGTACTTTCAAAATTAGCTGAGATTAGATCTAATTTAGGAGAACTAAGTAGGTACAATTCTAATTTCGAAGAAAAGTATGAAGAAATTACTAATTTATACTATATTCTGGACGATTTGAAATATGAAGTATCTAGTTATACTGATGTAATTGAATATGATGAAGAAAAACTTGATCGCTATATTTATCGTTTAGATAAAATAAAAACATTAGAGAAAAAATATTCAAAACCACTTAATGATCTTATAGCATTTACAGAGACTATTAAAGAAGAATTAGATGAGTTAGAGAACTATGAAGAAAATTTTGGGAATTATCTAGAAGAAAGTAAGAAAATAGAGAAAGAGTTAGTGGTTTTAGCCGAAAATTTGAGTTCGAAAAGAAAAGAAACAGCACTTAAATTAGAACAACTAATACAAGATGAGTTGAAATTCTTATATATGGAAAAAAGCACTATTAAAGTTGATTTCAAAGAAAAAGAATTTTCAACTACAGGAAAAGATGATGTTAAGATATTAATTAGTGCAAACCTAGGAGAACCTTTAAAATCATTATCTAAAGTTGCTTCAGGAGGGGAACTTTCAAGGGTAATGTTAGCTCTAAAAATTATTTTCTCAAGAAGTATAGAAGCTACTTCGATAATTTTTGATGAAATTGACACTGGAGTAAGTGGAAGAGTATCACAAAGAATGGCAGAAAAAATGTACCAACTTGGTGTAGGTTCACAAGTACTTTGTATTTCGCACTTACCACAAACTACTGCATTAGCAGATACAAACTTGTTGATAAGTAAAGAAATAAGTGATAAGAGAACGTTGACTGTGATTAGAGAGTTAACTGAAGAAGAGAAAATTGCAGAAGTGGCAAGAATGGTATCAGGTGACACTATGACAAAACTCTCTGAAGAACACTCTATAGAAATGTTAAAACTAGCAGAAAAAACTAAAGCAGATATAAGAGAAAAAATAAATAAATAGCTATAGTAAATACCAAAAGGGTATAGGAGGAACATGACTAAAGAAGGAAAAATATTAAAAGCACTTAGTGGATTTTATTATGTAAACTGTGATGGAGAAGAGATTACCTGTCGAGCACGAGGTAACTTTAGAAATGAGAATATTACACCTTTAGTAGGTGATGATGTAAAGATACAACTAAGTGATAATAACACGGGATATGTGATAGAGATACTAGAAAGAAAGAATGAGTTATTACGACCAAAAGTTGCCAATATAGATTACAGTATTATTGTAGTATCAGTAAAAGACCCAGAATTTTCTAGTAAGCTATTAAATAAAACGATTTGTTTAAATGAAAATAGTAATGTAGATATCATTATCATTTTTACTAAGTTAGATTTATTAAAAAATGATGAGTTAGAAAAAATGAAAAAAATAATGAACTACTATTATGAAATTGGTTATCAGGTATTCACTAATTCAGAGGAAGATATCGATAAACTTAAAGAGGTTATTTCTAATAAATATGTAGCAATATCAGGACAATCTGGAGCAGGTAAATCTACGTTCATTAATAAATTAGCAGAGCATTTAGACATCGAAACAGGAGAAATTTCGAAACATTTAGGGCGTGGACGACATACAACAAGGCATACGGAATTTTATCAAATAGATGATTTTTATATAGCAGATACACCGGGATTTTCATCTCTAGATATTACATTTATTGAAAAAGAAGATTTACAATACTTATTTAGGGAGTTCCATGATTATGATTGCAAATTCAAACCATGTAATCATATGGAAGAAATTCAATGTGGTGTTAAAGAAGCGGTAGAAAGTAAAGAAATACTTGCAAGTCGTTATGAAGATTATAAGGTATTATTTATAGAAAAACAAAATCAAAAAAGAAAATATATAAAGGAGAGATAAGATGAAGAAAATATTACCTTCGATTTTATCGGCAGATTTTGCTAACTTAGAAAGAGATATTAAAGAATTAGAGAGCATAGGAATAGATATGTTTCACATAGATGTGATGGATGGGAATTTTGTTCCTAATATTTCATTTGGATTTCCTATAATCCAATCAATACGTTCAAGAACAGATAAGATATTTGATTGTCATTTAATGATAGATAATCCAGAAAATTATGTTGAACAATTTTGTAAAGTAGGCTGTGATATGGTTTCGTTCCATATTGAAGCTACAAATCATGCAGACAGATTAGTTCAAATAATTAAAGATAATGGAAAAAAAGCTGGAATTGTATTGAATCCTCAAACACCAATTGAAAGTATAAAATATTTATTGCCAAAATTAGATTATGTTCTGATTATGACAGTTAACCCTGGATTTGGGGGTCAAAAATTCATTTCAGAAATGTTAGAGAAAATCGAAGAATTAGCAAAAATTCGTGAAGATAAAGGTTATAACTTCTTAATAGAAGTAGATGGCGGAATTAATATAGAAACTTCAAAAGCTTGTCGAGATAAAGGAGCGGACTTATTAGTATGCGGTTCATTTTTATTTGGAGCAAGTGACAAAGAAAAAACTTTAGGTGAGTTGTTAAAATAATGAATATAAAAAAGATAAACATAATGTTAGGAGGAGTGTTTCCAAAAGAGATACCATCGCCTAACTTATGGTGTGGAGTAGATAAAGGAGCGCTGTACTTACTTAATAATGGAGTTAATCCAATATTAAGTTGCGGAGATTTTGATTCGATAACTTTGGAAGAAAGGAAAGAAGTTGAAGAAAAATCTAAGTACTTTAAAGTGAAAAATAGTGAAGATTTAACAGATGCAGAATTTGCACTAGAAAATTTATTAGAATTATTTAATGAAGTTGAAGTCATAGATATATATGGAGCAACGGGACGAAGATTAGATCACTTTTTTGGGAATGTTTTATTATTAAATAATTTAAAGTATAATACTAAAATTAGAATTATCGATGATAATAATATAATCACAACAGCTAAAAAAGGATTAAATACTTTTGAAAGAATAGAAGGATATAAATATTTCTCAATAGTTCCTATATATGAAAATACGGTGATGACGATAAAAAATTCAAAATATGAAGTAGAAAATTTAGTTCTTACTTTAAATCGTCCGAATGCAACAAGTAATGAATTTTCAAGTGAGAAAGCAATTGAATTGCAAGTGAGTGCAAATGTACTAGTTATATATTCTAAAGATTAGAAGGTGAATGTATGGTAGAAATATTACAATTTATGCTTATAGCTGTTTTTGCGGGATTTTTAGGTTCATTAGTAGGCCTAGGTGGTGGAATCATTATCACTCCCGCATTAACAATTTTATTTGGATTTGATATTAAATATGCTATTGGAGCAAGCATTGTTGCTGTTATAGCTACAAGTAGTGGTTCTGCGATAGCATTCGTAAAAGATCATGTAAGCAATATGAGAGTCGGAATGCTTTTGGAAGTATTTACTACTGCAGGAGGAGTAGTTGGTGCTCTTATGGCAGGTGTATTTTCATCTAAATTATTATATATATTCTTCTCATTGATACTCTTGAATTCTTTTTATGGAATGCTTAAAAAAGCAGGTATAATTACTAAAAAAAGAGTAGAAGAAAAAGTAGAAAATGATAAATATGCTGAAAAATATAAACTTAATTCATCATATTATGACAAAGCAACAGGCAAAACTATCGAATATAATGTTGCAAATGTTCCACAAGGTTCGTTAGTAATGTTTGGGGCAGGATTTGCCAGTGGACTATTAGGAATTGGAAGTGGAGCTTTTAAAGTAATAGCATTAGACAGTTATATGAAATTACCGATTAAAGTAAGCACAGCAACAAGTAATTTCATGATGGGAGTTACAGCGACAGCTAGTGCATTAATATATTTCTTTAATGGAACTATTAATCCGGCTATTGCAGCTCCAATAGCATTAGGAACATTAATAGGTTCTAGAACAGGTGCGAAAGTAATGCAAAGATTAGATGCTAAATACATACGCTTAATTTTTCTTCCAATTCTGTTATTTACAATTGTTAATATGTTCCTTAAAGGACTGGGGGTGCTTTAATATGAATGAAAAAAGAGATATAAATGTAGTTATTTCTAACATATTAAAAGCCGGAGTATTCGTCAGCTCATTTTTTATTGTAACAGGAATTGTACTTGGATTTGTTACAGGAGTTAATGAAAGCATAGCAATTGAAAGATATACTTTTTCAGAAATGATTAACGGGTTATTAAGTTTGAACTACTATTCGTACTTAATGAGCGGTATATTTCTATTGATTTTAACCCCAGTTTTGAGAATATTTGGATTGCTATATGTTTATACATTAGAAAAAGATTATAGATTTATTAGAATTTGTATATTAGTGCTAATTATTCTTACTATTAGTCTATTTTTGGGAGTAACCCACGGCTAAAATATAAAAAAATAAATTTTATAAAGGTATAATAAACATATAGTATAGATTTTATTTTATAAATGTGTACAAAATGTGAACGAAAAATGGTAAAATGTAGGAAATCACCTATTTTTTAGCATTTTTCTTTTGCTATAATAAAAACTATGTTATACAATAATAATGTAATATTTACAATTAAATATAATTTAACACATATAAGGAGGTATATCTATGTTGGATCCACTATTACTTGCAAGGATACAATTCGCAGCAACAACAGTGTTCCACTTCTTCTTTGTACCTATTACTATAGGTATGGTGTTCTTAATCGCAATTTTTGAAAGTATTTATGTTAAAACTGGTGATGAACATTATAAAAGAATTACGAAGTTCTTTGGGCACTTATTCCTAATTAACTTTGCTGTTGGGGTTGTTACAGGTATTCTTCAAGAGTTCCAATTTGGTATGAACTGGTCTGAATATTCTTCATTTGTAGGGGATGTTTTCGGACCATCACTTGCGATAGAAGCCTTGCTTGCATTCTATCTTGAGTCTACATTTATCGGCATTTGGATTTTCTCTTGGGAGAAAATTAATAAAAAATTACACGCAATGTGTATTTGGTTAGTAGGTATCGGAACAATTATGTCAGCATTCTGGATTTTATCAGCTAACTCATTCATGCAACACCCAGTTGGTGTTAAATATGTTGAGAACAGCGTAATTGGTAAAAAAGCAGAAATGATTGACTTCTTTGCAATCGTTAAAAACCCATACTTATGGAATCAATTCCCTCACGTAGTAACAATGGCAATTACTGTAGGGGCATTTACAATTGCGGGTATTGCATCTTGGAAAATACTTCGTAAACAAGAAGTTGAGATCTTTAGAAAAGCTTTTAGAGTTTCAATTATTGCTGCTTTAATCGGTTCTACTGGATTATTTGTAACAGGACACTCTCAAATGCAATATTTAGTAAGAGAATATCCTATGAAAGTTGCTGCTGCTGAAGCTCTATATGAAGATACAGGAAATTCAGCACCATTCTCAGTTCTAGCATCAATCGATCAGAAACAACAAAAAGCAGAACATTATCTTGAAGTTCCTGGTATGTTAAGTTTCTTAGCATATGATAAATTTGAAGGAAGCCTTAAAGGTATGAAATCTCTTCAAAAAGAAATGGACGAAAAATATTATCCAGTAGTTGGAAAACACATCGATTACACACCGCATGTACCAACAATCTATTACTCATTCAGAGTTATGTCTGGTGCTGTAGGTATCTTAATATTAATGTCATTACTTGGAACAATTTACTCATTCAAGAGAACTGAAACTAAGAAACGCTGGTTCTTACAGCTTATGCCATGGACACTATTAGTGGCTGAAGTTGCTACTGCTTGTGGTTGGATAATGGCAGAGATGGGACGTCAACCGTTCTTAATCTTTGGAGTAATGGCTACTGAATCAGGAGTTTCACCAAACTCTGGAGCATCAGTATTATTCTCATTATTAGTATTCTGTGTATTATATACAATCTTAGGGATTGCACAATTTATCGCATTTAGATACACAATGAATAAAAAAGAAACAACTGTGAAGGAGGTAGCATAGTATGGATTGGTCAGTAGCATTACCAAATATTTGGTTCTTACTTATTACAATACTATTTACAGGATTCTTCGTATTAGAAGGATATGACTTCGGAGTTGGTGTACTAGCTCAAGTACTAGGTAAGACTGATGAAGATAAACGTGTTTACTTTAATACAATCGGTCCTTTCTGGGATGCAAACGAAGTTTGGCTATTAACAGGTGGTGGAGCGATGTTCGCAGCTTTTCCTATCTGGTACGGTAAATTATTTAGTGGTTACTATATTGCATTCGTATTAATGTTAGTAGCGTTAATCTTACGAGGCGTATCATTTGAATTTAGAGGTAAATTAGGTGATAATAGAACTTGGATTAAATCATTCGATATAGCAATGTTTGTTGGTAGCTTACTTCCTCCAGTATTGTGGGGAGTTGCAGTAGCCAACTTTATGACAGGAGCAAACCTTGATTCTAAGAAAAACTTAGTTGATGGTTTCTTAGGATTATTATCTCCATTCACTATCCTTGGAGGAGTAATGATGTTACTTCTTATGCTAGTTCACGGAGCACAATTCTTAGCTCTAAAAACTACAGGAGAACTAAGAAATGCAGCTCGTGCAACATCTGCATTATTATTCCCATTCGCTGCGGTAGTAACATTAGTATTTGCAATATGGGCATTATTTAAAACAGATATCTTTACAACAAACTATTATGTTGGTTTAGTACTAGCAGTAATTGCGGTAGTATTCTTCGTATTATCATTTGTTTTAAACTTTAAAGGGCGTGACTTAGGTGCATTCTTAAGTACATCAGGAACTTTAGCGTTCCTAACTCTAAGTGTCTTCGCAGGTATGTTCCCACGTGCTATAATAAACAGTAATGATGTTAGTCAATCACTATTTATTTATGATGCTGCGAGTGGAGTATACACTCTAAGACTTATGACAATAGTTGCATTATTCCTATTGCCATTCGTTTTAGGATACCAAGTTTGGTCATATTCTATTTTTAGAAAACGACTAACTAAAGAAGATAAATTGGAGTATTAGTCAATGAAAAAAAAGGAAGCAAAATTAAAACTTCCTGTTAAAAAAAGTCTTACATTGACACTATTAATATTATCAATATTCGAAGCAGCTTGTATAATTATACAGGCTGCTTTTTTAGCAAAAGCTATAGTGGGGCTTTTTGATAAAAATTTTGATAATGTTGTAAGAGATAGTGTTCTTTTTTTAATAGGTTTTATTTTTAGGATAGTGTTCTTACATTTACAACAGTATTTTACTGAAAATCATGCAATTAAGTTCGAAAGAGAGCTTAGAAGAAAATTACTTCAGAGTTACTTTGATTTAGGTCCTAATTTCACCTCAAGAGAAGGATCAGGGAAACTAGTAACATTAGCGATTGATGGAATAGGTAAAGTTAAACAGTATTTTGAACTAAATGTATCAAAACAAATACGTGGAGCTATAATACCAACCTTAGTAGTTATATTTATATTTTATACAGATTACGTTTCTGCGTTAATGATAATATCTGTAATACCAGTTATCGTAATTTTTATGATTCTACTAGGAATTAATGCTAGAGATATGGCGAATAGACAGTATAAAAAATATAGAGCATTATCTAATAACTTTATCGATACAATTCGAGGAGTAGAGACGCTTAAATTTTTAGGAGTAAGTAAAAATTACTTACCTATAATGGAAAAGAAAAATAGAGAATATCGTCAGAGTACGATGAAAACACTTAGTGTTGCTTTTTTAAATAGCTTTGCTTTAGATTTTTTAACAACAATAGCAATAGCACTATTAGCAGTAAGATTAGGGATACTTTTATTAGATGGAAGTACTGTTTTATTACCATCACTAACAGTATTATTAATAGCACCTGAATTTTTCCTTCCTATGAAACAAGCTGCAACAGATTATCACGCAACGCTTGATGGACAAATGGCATATGAAGATATTAACAGAATGATAATCGACAATGAAAATAATAAATCAGAGAAATCTTCTATTGAAAGTGTGGAAAATATTAAACTACAAAATGTAAGTTTAATAAAAGATGAGAAGAAAATTCTCGATAATATAACTTTATCAATAAACAAAGGTGAAAAGATTTGCCTTGTAGGCCAAAGTGGAAGTGGGAAAACTTCATTAATCTCAGTATTATCTGGGTTTAATGAACAGAGTGAAGGTGAGATATTAATAAATAATGAAGTTACAAATTTAAAAAATGTACATTGGTCAAACAATATTTCTTATATCTCGCAATTCCCTTATATTTTCCCAGATACAATTCGTAATAATATATTATTCTATACTAATAAAAATATAAGCGAAGATCAGTTAAGAGAAATTAGCGAGTTAGTAGGTTTAGATAAATTTATTTCTACATTGCCACAAGGATACGATACTAATATTGGCGAAGGTGGTCAAGAGTTAAGTGGAGGTCAAGCGCAACGTATTGCTATTGCCAGAGCTTTAATTAGTAACAGAGAAGTAATTATTTTAGATGAACCTACAAGTCATCTGGATATAGAAACAGAGTTTGAAATAAAAGAAAAACTATTAGAATTATTTAAAGGTAGAACCGTAATTATAGCTACACACAGACTACACTGGTTGAATAATGTAGATTATGTGTTAAATTTAGAACAAGGAAAGGTTAGTGATTTTGAAAAAGTAGTTGAATTTAAAAGTTCACCACGATTTGAAGAATTGAAAGCTAATCTAGTAGGAGGTAGCTATAGTGAAAAATAATTCAATTATAAGAAAAGAAATTAAAAAGAATAAAGGCGTAATGAGTGGAGTAGTCTTTTTAGGGTTAATGTCTGTTATTAGTGGAGCGGCATTAATGTACGTATCAGGTTACTTAATCAGTAAAGCATCATTACAAATAGGAAATATCCTAATGCTACAAGTACCTACAGTACTGACAAGAACATTTTCACTGTCACAATCTACATTTGCTTATATTCAAAGATTAGTGAGTCATAACTTAGTTTTAGGTATAATCGAAAAAATGCGTAGTAGGGTATATAAAATATTAGAACCTAAAGCATTAAAATTGAAGAAAGAATATAAATCTGGTGATTTACTAGGTATTATTTCTGAAGATATTGAAAATATGCAAAATATCTATCTAAAAACAATATTCCCAAGTATTATTTCATTAGTATTATATGTACTTTTCATTACGGTAATGTTTGGCTATGATGCGAATTATGCAATCTTAGCATCTCTATTTGGAATTTTTATAATCTTTGTAGTTCCATTTGCTTCACTTACTATTACTAGAAAGAACTTTCAAATTATGAAAGAAGCTAAGTACAATTTATACCGTGATTTTACAAGTGCAATTTTTGGACTAAGTGACTGGATTTCTTCTAATAAAGTAAATGAATTTATGGATGATTACCAAGCTAAAGAAGAAAAACTTTTACGTCGTGAAAGAAAGATTAAAACATTCGTTCACTTAAGAGAAAACTTTGTAAACCTACTTGCGGGTGCCGTAGCATTCTTAATGATTTATAGTTGTTGGAATATGACTGTAAACAATGTAGTTGAAAATGTCTATATCGCATCATTTTGTATGATGGTATTATCGGTTCTTAGTGTAGCTGTGATGACAAGTGAGGCTGTAGCTCATATACCAGGGTATGAGGTTTCTATAAATAGAGTAAAAGAATTTTATGCTCAAGAAGATGACGAAAAAGTTGAAGTTGTTGATTCAATAAATTCTGAAGGAAATATTATTGATATTAAAAACTTATCTTTTGAATATGAGAAAGGTAAAACTATTTTAAATAACTTATCACTTTCTATTAAAAAAGGTGAGAAAGTAGCAATATTAGGAAGAAGTGGTGTAGGAAAATCTACATTGGTGAAATTATTAACAGGTACTTATACAGATTATCAAGGTGAGATAGTTGTTCTTGATAAAAAACCAATAGAAACAATGTTAGGTACAGAAATTTCGCTTTTAAACCAAAAACCTTACCTATTTGATATGACGATTAGAGAAAATCTTAAACTTTCTCTGCTAGATACAAAATTAGAGGAAGTTGAAATTGAAGATAAAATTAATGATAGTTTAGAAAAAGCACAATTAACCAAATTACTTCAAAGTTTACCAGAGGGAATAGATACGAATGTCTTCGAAACTGGTAGTAGATTTTCAGGTGGAGAGCGTCAACGTATAGCATTCGCTAGAAGTATTATTCAAAATAATGAATTGTTACTACTAGATGAACCGACAGTAGGATTAGATCCGAAGACAGAACATGAACTGTTAACTACAATTTTTGAATCTAGTAAAGATAAAACAATTGTATGGATTACCCATCATTTAAACTCTATCGAATATATGGATAGAATAATATTCATTAAAGATGGAGAAATAGAGATGGATGGGACTCATAGTGAACTTTACGCAACAAATGATAAGTATAAGAAACTGTATGATATGGACAATATAGCGTAATAGTATTTGCAAAACTTTACAAATATAGAGCAGTTACAGGAACAAGAAAAACGACTAACACAGGTAAAGAGAAACGAGTTAGACCTATAAATTTTGATTGGAAAATGCTATAATACAACTTGTATAAAAGTATAAAGTATTTGGAGGTTTAGAATATGGAAGTAATTGCACTATTGAGAGGAGTAACACCGACAGGGAAAAATAGAATACCTAAAATGTCATTTTTGGTAGAGATACTTGAAAAAGTAGGAC
>NZ_CAUSAI010000016.1:0-33290 GCF_963529685.1 uncultured Gemella sp. | reverse complement strand
TAACTTTATCTACTTCTGCTTTCTTGTCTGCTTTTTGTTGATCTGTTAAGTTTTTATCTGCTTCAATTTCTGCTTTTTCTTTGTTAGCTGCAGCTGTTAAGTCTGATTTGGCTTTGTCTTTTACTTTATCTAACTCTGTTTTATGCACTGCATCGATTGCTTTCTTACCTGCTTCTGTTGCTTTTGCTACTTCGTCAGTTGTTTGTGCTTTATCGATATTTGCTTCTTGTTCTTTCTTAACTTTATCTACTTCTGCTTTCTTATCAGTTTTTTGTTGATCTGTTAAGTTTTTATCTGCTTCGATTTCTGCTTTTTCTTTGTTCGCTGCTTCTGTTAAGTCAGATTTCCCTTTTTCTTTTGCTTTATCTAATGCTTTTTCTGCTTCTGTTTTTGCTACTACAGTCTTATCTGGTGTAAGCTCATTATGTGATGTATCTGAATATGTTACTGTTACATTCCCTTTACCATCAACTGTGATTTTATCGTCAGTTAAGTTTGGATTTGCTTTCTTAACTGCTTCTTTCACTGCCGCTTTTTCTTTTTCTGTCAAGTTATTAATGTTATTAACTTTTACTTTTTCTGGATCATTTAGTGGAGATTTTGCAGCGTCAGTTCCTTCTACTGGTACGTCAACAGTTCTTGTAATACCATCGTGAGTTACTGTTACTGGAACAACTGTCTTACCACCTTTTTCTGCAATTTCTCCATATTTAACAGTATAAGTATTATCTAACTCTTTACCGTTTGCAGTTAGTTTCGCTTTAACAGTCGGCTGATCTTTTTCAGGTAATGAGTCTCCAGCTTTTGGTACAACAGAGATTTTTGCTGCTCCATCTTTCACCGCTAAAGTAAAGTCTTCTGCTTTACCTGATAAAGCTAAACGTGCTTGTCTTAACGTTTCTAGTGCATTATCCACGTCTGTTTGTGTTGCGTCTTGCTTATCATACACTTTTTGAGCATTTGCTAAAGCATCATCGTAAGCTTTTTTCTTAACGGCATCTGTTTCTTTGGCATACGCTGGTGATTTTTTAACAGCGTCATCTTTGTTCAAGTCAAGTTCTGCTTTCAAAGCATCTTTTGATACAGGGACAGCTACATCTTGTCCTGTTAACCCTTTAATTGCTTTTGCTAGATTATCAATTAAAGTAGCTACTTCTGATGTACCAGCTGCATTTTCTGGCTCAGCTGTTGCTTTATCTGCTACTTTTGAAGCAGCATCTTTTGCTGCGTCAAAAGCATCTTTCTTATCTTGAGTTGCTGTATTATATTTTTCAGATCCTTTAACTTCTTTAGCTTTTTCTACTAATTTCTGTAGAGAATCCATCTTAGAATCTAAACCTTGAGCAATTGATACAATATTATCTACTTCAGCTTTACTTCCCGCAGCATCAACTTGTGTTTTCAATTCTGTTTTTTGTGCAGCATTTAAGTGTTCAAGCGCATCAATTTTTGCTTTTGCTGTATCACGATATGCTTTTACTTCTGCATCTTTCACGATAGCTTCTAATTGATCTCTTGTTGTTGCTGCATCAATTTGTTTCTTATACTCATCTCTTTGAGCATCTGTTAGCCCAGGAACTTGATCAATTTTCTTTTTATACTCATCTTTTAAAGCATCTGTTTTAGCTTTTTCAGCATCATGAGCTTTTTTAGAGACTTGAGATTGAGCTTCTCCAATAATTTTAGTGATTTCAGCTTGTGAAGGTGCATTCTTAATTCTTTCTTTATATGCATCAGCTGTTGGGTCAGTTAAATATCCCGCTTTGCCATCTTTTTTATCGATTTCATCAATGATTGCTTTAGCTTTTTCTTTCGTTTTTTCTAATGCTTCATCTAAAATCTTATCAATAAGTCCTTTAGTATGTTCAATTGGCGTAGCTGTTCCTTCTGTTGGATCTGTCATTACTACTGCCGATACTTTGTCAGTTAACTCTTTCTTCTGTGCATTTGTTAAATAAGGATTGTTATTGATTGCTTCCTTAGCATCACGTTTTTTAGCTTCTAAAGCTTTTTCATTACTCGAATTTTGTGCAATAGCATTATTCACAACAGTATTTAAGTCATCTTGTGTAGTTTTAGATGCTAATTCAGTTTTGAAGTTTTGTTTTTCTTTTGGTGATAAGTAAGTTAGATTATCAATTGCTTTTTCAGCCTCTTGTCGAGCCTCATCAATATTAAATGTTTTTTGAGGTTTTTGTTTAAATAAATGATCTTTAGGAATATTAACACCTATAGGCGTTGATCCGCTATAGATAATTCCTATCCCAGTGCTCTTGTCTATTTCTAATCTCTTATGTTTAAAATCTTCAGACGTCTTCGAAGGGTCTCCTACTGCTGTAATAACATCCTCATCAAGCGCGTTTTTTTCTACTATCATTTTATTAACTGTATAGAACTTTGATTTTGCACTTTCAACATCTGTATCTTTAAGATTATTAATATCATCTACTTCATATGGATTTTTTAAATACTTATAATCTCCAACACTAGCTGGAGTTGTTTCATTGTTATCAATCTGTGGTCTTTCATAAACAAGTGATGTTCCTGGAATTTCATCAATTGTGTTGTCCGCATATCTTATTGTTGCTTTTCCATCTGCACCAATTTCAATACTTGTTTCTTCATCACTAAACAAGTTCTCAACTAATTTGTTTTTAGCTGTTCTATGAATTGTTGTCACATTGTCTTTATTAGCTTCTAAAATTTTTGCTTTTATCGTATTCTTTTCTTTAGTTGTTAAACTTTTCGGATTAGTCACTGCAATACGACTTGGTACATCTGGTTCAAAAATTTCATTTAATTTATATAAACTTGGAACAGGTGCTAATACTGTTTTGTAATGTTGCATCATTCGAGCGATACCAGCCCTAAATCCTGCTCCGAATTCTAAAGTACGACGATCATTACCAAATGTTGGATCGGCAACTTCATATACAGCTGTTATCGTAGCTCTTTCAATTCCTCCACGTTCCCAGTCAACATAAATTGTTTTTGTATCCGTACGGAATTTTTCAAAAAGAGCTTGTTCAGATGCATTGTCGGATACTCTATCTCCGATATGATACCAAAACTTATTCGCAAAACTTCCGCTATATTCTCTGTAAGGTTCACCGGTTGTTTCATTATATGATTCCCACTTAGTATCATTCCCGTGGAAATCAGGTGTTGTATAAGCTCTATTGATGTCATCTTCTGTTTGGAATCGTGAATTAATCGAATTTGATAACGAACCGAATTTTTTATTTTTATTCCAGCTTTCCATTACGTAAACTGGTCGTCCGTCATTTTTCTTTAATGTAATTTCTTTAGGTTCTTTTAATCCTATCGGTGTTGTGAACCAGAAACGTGGACGGTGTCCTCCAAATCCAGTTACACTACTTCCATCAGCTCCACCGTTATAAGTATAAGTTACTTTAACAATTGGATTTTCTCGAGTGTATTGTGACCAGTCTACATCGATTCCAATTTCTTTGTCGACATTTACTTTTGATCCAATTTGAATACCATCTGCACTTTCAGGAGTTTCTCCAGAATTAGAATATAACGATACAATACCATCTTCGCCATTTAATTGTTTAAATGCAGCTTCAGCAGTATTTGCTAATCCCGAAATTGCGATTTGTGCCCCTATCAAACAAGACGCCGCTCCAAAACTAAATTTTCTTATGGAAAACTTTTCTTTTCTATCTCTTTTCATCGATAAACCTCTTTCTTTCTTAATTTTAAACAATAACTTAATAATATTTTTCTTATTATTATACCATATTTAAAACACAAATAAAAGCGAGAACCTATAATTCCCAGAGAATGTAAGCGTTTTTTTTTTTTTTTTTCATAAATAATAGATTTTTTTCCTATTTATTAGTAAAGAGATTAGAGATTTTTGGCTTTAATTATATTATCTGTGTATTTTCATTTTTAAAATTTTTCAAATGTTTTTTTATGTAAATATCTCCATTCAGAATATACTCTTACCGAGTTTTTATATAAAAAAAGAAGCAATGCTTAATCGCACTACTTCTTTGCTCTAATTCAAAAAAAAATGGGGCGGCTGAGGGGAATCGAACCCCCGAATGTCGGAACCACAATCCGATGCGTTAACCACTTCGCCACAGCCGCCAAAATATTAAGATAAAATAAAAAAATGCCTTGAGACAGAGTCGAACTGCCGACACATGGAGCTTCAATCCATTGCTCTACCAACTGAGCTATCAAGGCAAAAATGGCGGTCCCGACGGGAATCGAACCCGCGATCTCCTGCGTGACAGGCAGGCGTGATAACCGCTACACCACGGGACCTAACTCTTATTCTCAATGTATTAATTCAAATGGTGACCCGTACGGGATTCGAACCCGTGTTACCGCCGTGAAAGGGCGGTGTCTTAACCACTTGACCAACGGGCCAATAAAAAAAACGGAGCAGGAGGGATTTGAACCCTCGCGCCGGTTTCCCGACCTACACCCTTAGCAGGGGCGCCTCTTCAGCCTCTTGAGTACTACTCCAACTCCACAGGCAGGACTCGAACCTGCGACCCTCTGATTAACAGTCAGATGCTACTACCAACTGAGCTACTGTGGATAAATATTCATGTTCCTAACGAACAATATTTATTATACAAAAGTATTAACATAATGTCAATACTTTTGTATAACTTTTTTTCTTAGTTTTGAGTTTTATTTTTAAAAAATCTTTATAGTATTATTATATCAATATTTTCCTTATATCTAAGAATATCTTTCATAGAAAAAAATAATTAAACTTTTTTTCAATTTAGCTTCTTTATTTGACCTTATTCAGATCAATATTCATTTTTTTAGATATTTCTTCTATCGCTTTATAAGAATTTTCATTAGGTTCTTCAAACCCAATTATATTGTAAAGATCTGTTATTATTTTTAGTGCTTCACTATCTTTTTGAACTTCTAATAGAGCTTTTTTAATTTTATTTCTCATTTCTTCATCAAGATTATTAGAAGCAACAACTGTTACACCAGGTATCAATTCACTTTTTGAAATAGGATGTATATCATCGTTTAAAGTAGGAAACTCTTCTATATATTTTTTAATAAGATTTTCATAACTTGCAATTGCATCTACATCTTTATTTAACAGAAGTTGCATACTTTTATCGTGTCCACCGCTAAATTGGTATTGAATATCTTTGTCTAAATCTATTCCCGCATCTTTTAACATCGCTCCTGCATAAATATAACCGGAAGCTGAAGATGGATCAACAAAAGCTACTTTTTTCCCTTTTAAATCTGCCAAACTTTTTATATTAGAATCTTTTCTCACAAAGATCTCGGCATAATAACCCGGTTTACCTGTTCTACTTGTTCCTACTAATATGTTTTTTGTATTACTTTGTTTATTAGAAAGAACAGCTGAAAATGGTGGAACTAGCCCAAAGTCAACACTACCACTACCTATTCCTTCTATAACTCCAATATAACTGCTAGCAGTAAACACTTCTACCTTCATTCCCAGTTTTTCTCCTAAAGCTTTAGCAAATGGTTCTAAATCGTCAACCAATTTTTCACTATTGCTACTAGGAACTACCCCAAGTTTTAAAACCTTTTCTTCTTTAGTCGAACTTTTTTGTGAACAACCTATTAAAGAAAACATTAAGACAACAGAAAAAATAGTTAAAAATATTTTTTTCACTTTTACTTACCTCATAATTTTGTATAAATTTTAATTTATAACTATGAGTATACCACATTTATTCTCATAGTAAAGCGAAAACATTCATTTTTACAAAAAATTAATCAAAATCTCTATTCTTTCTTATAGAAAATTCTAACCCTTTAATAACTTATTTTTAAAAATACAAACTTTAAAAAGTAAAAATCACCATAAAACAAGTCATCAATACTCATTGCATAGTGATTTTCCTTATATTAAATAAGTTTAGATATAGTTATTCTATACTTTAAACTTTTTTTATTTTGTTTATAGTCCTTTATTATAAATCTGCCGTATTTTCTTATAGAAATTATATCCTCTACAGCGCAAGTTTTTTCGCCAGATTTTACAATAACATGATTGAGTTTTACAAAATCCTGTTCTAACAATTCTTTAACCTTACTTCGAGATTTGTTCGTAATTTTAGCGACAATAGAATCCAGACGAAAAGACGAACTTACAATCTCAAAATCATCGTATTTCTTTTCAATCTTAATATCCATCAAATCAATTCTTTCAAAATTCAGATTTACCCTTCCCGCTTTTGTAAATTCCATCGCTATAAAATCTGAAATTTCTTCATCTACAAAAATATATACCTCATCTTCTAGAACAATTATATCTCCAAATCTATTAAAATTAATCCCTAGATTATGAACAGCTCCTAAAATATTTCTGTGCTCGACTTTGTTAAATTTATTATTAAACTTAGCCCTTAAGCACACAATATCATAATCAACATCATAGTACTCATTAGAAATTATTTTCGCTTTTTTTCTTTCCGAATCTTCAAAACCGCCAAAGAACTCAATTTTGAAATCAGGGTAATTATATGCAACTATTTTCTCTAAAATAACTTGTTCAAAATTATTTAAAAATTTAGTTACAGTATTCCTATTATCCGCAAAGCTAACACTCTGCAACAATTTTTCTGCTAAATCTTTTTCCTCTAAAGAAGCTTGCTGTAAAAAATTTAATTTCTTCATAGTACTACATCGCTCTAAACAACAATGTTATGATTAAATTTTGAATCAAGCTCAACACTACAAGCGCGACTACAGGCGAAATATCCAACATCCCTAACGGCGGTATAAACCTTCTGAATAATTTTAAATACGGTTCACAGATTGCTTCAAGGAATTCTATAATAATATTATTTTTTATTTGCGGTATCCACGAACTTAAAATATATGCAAACATACTATATTCATAGAAAGTAAACAAATATCTTATAAATTTAAATACCCAATAATACTCTGTTATACTTAACAATATTAGTACTCTCCTTCGTAAAAGTCACCTGATACTTCAACTCCATTAGGAACGCAAAGGTAAATATCTTCTCCAATTGTTTTTAATCTTGCACCTAGTGCGTAAATTCCACCTGAGATGAAATCTAATAGTCTATCAGACGTTTCAACATCTAATTTACTAAGATTAATAATTACCACTTTATTGCGTTTAATATCATCGACTATATCCTTACTATCAGCAAAGACTAGTGGCTCTGTTAAGATTACATTATTAGTTCTTCCTGTTGGTTGACTTGGAACGTTTTGTTTACTTACCACTGGATTCTCCTTTTTTACTACTCTTGGCTTTGGTTGTTCTGTTCTAACTTCTTCTTTTTCTACTTCTTCTTCAAAATCATCTTCATTCACAAATAGATTATTGAATTTTTTCATCATACTCATATTCTCAAACCTCAACTTACTTATATTTAACTACACCATTATAGCATATTTCCAGATGTTTTGAAACTAATTTACTACTTTAAAATTTAATATTTCTTAAATATTTCAGTATTAGCGTTTTATTACTAAAACTATATTGCTATACCTATATAAAAAGAGCAACACAGAAATTGTAGTTTCATTCAAAACACCTTCCAATTAGTTGCTCAAAAATTCTATTTTATCTTTTATTGCTACCCATAAAATTTATTGTATCTTTCCTTTAGTGAAAGTAATAACCTAACAATTAAAACCTTCAAAATAGAATATACAGGAATTCCTAAAATCGCCCCGACAACACCTGAAATATTGACACCTATCAATATTACAAAAATTACAGTAAGAGGATGCATATTCATACTTCTACCCATAATATTAGGCGAAACAATGTTCCCTTCTAAGAATTGAACAACCCCCCATACTACAAGCATTTTTACTACCATAACCCAACTTGTTGAAGCCGCGACTAACATAGCAGGTGTTATAGCAATCACAGGACCTAAATAAGGAACTATACTTAAAAAAGCAGCTATTGTAGCTAATGAAAATGCATAATGTAGTCCAATAACATTATACCCAATAAATAACATAATCCCTATGCATAATGAAACTAGCATTTGTCCTTGAATATATGATCCAACTTTCTCATCGATTTCATCAATTGTTTCTGATACTGATCTTTCTAATTTTGACGGCAACAAACCTATTACAAACTTATTAAATTTAGATGCATCTTTTAATAAGAAGAAAAGCACGAATGGCATAGTTACTAGCACTGACGCAGTTGATGAAATAGAAGATACCACTCCTTGTGCAATAGACGTCGCAATCCTCACTAATCTTTCACTTATTTTTGTTACATTTAAATTTGTATTCACATATTCTACAACCACCTGAACATAAGCGTTATCTGAATAGGTCTCCAAATATCCTTTAACTATTTCTATATACCTTGGTAATGATGTTATCAAGTTTTGCGTTTGTTCTACAATTATAGGAACAACTCCAATAATAACGATTAGAATTGTAACTACACCCACTAAAATTGCTAATAAACTAGCTGAAAATCTAGATACTTTTTTCGAAAAAAAGTTAACAAGTGGATTTAACATATAATAAAATATATAGGCGACTATTATAGGTGTAATAATACTCGATACTATCGCATTAATAGGCGTAAATATATACGATATTTCTGTATAAAGATAAATTGCTATACCTAACAAGATAATTATTAATAATATATAGATTATGAACTTACCACCAATAAATGCCAAGAGTTTATCTTCTCGAGAAGCTTCTAACCTTGTTTCATCTTTCTTTTTATTTAAATTTTTTTCCATACAATTCCCTTTCTTAAAATTATTTTACTAAATTTAAAGACAACTCATAGATTGTAATAATTGTCATATATCCAAGATATCCTAGCACAAAAGAAATTAATGTTACAAAAACTTTGATTTCTCTAGTACTATTTTTCTTGAAAAACTTCCCAAAATCAATACGCAATATTGAAAAATTGGCAAGTAATATCATAAAAAACAATACCGTTAATTTGAAAATACTCATAGTCATGCCCTTTTCTTGATTATGTTATTTAAACATATCAAGCCAACCTTTTTTCTTGAAGAACCATAGCATACCAAATGCAATCCCCAACATTATACCCACCACCAAATAGTAGCTGTACTCCCATTCTAACTCCGGCATATATTTAAAATTCATACCATACCATCCTACTATGAAGGTCAACGGTAAGAAAATCGTAGATATAACGGTTAGCGTCATCATTATATTATTCGATTTCAGCGAGTTATAAGTCATGAAGTTTTCACGGATATCACTAGCTAACTCACGGTTTGCTTCAATTATCTCTGTCTGTTGAACAAGATCATCATATATATCGTGGAAATATTTTCGATCGTTATCCGTCATTTCTACACGGCGCGATACTAAAAATCTATGAATAAGCTCTCGCATTGGTAGTAATCCGCGTCGAAGTTTCAACAAATCACTTCGAAGATCGAATACCTCATCCATAATCTTACTACCAGATGTGTAAGAATCTGTCTCTTCAATCTCATCAAGTCGATTTTCAATTTTCGAGATAATTGGTATATATCCTTCTACTATCTCTGATATTAGCATATGCATTACATGTAACGGTGAATATTCCGCACCACGCTGTAAAATTTTAGGTATAATTTTATTTACGTAACGAATATGTGAGAGGTGGGATGTTACGATATAATTTTTACCAACAAACATATTTAATGTTTCATAATCATCGTCGATATTTTTTAGAACATGTGCTACTAAAAATATTTGTTGTCTTGTAATTTCAATTTTTGGTCTTTGTAAAAGTGTTAAACAGTCTTCGATTAAAAGTTCGTGGAACTTGAAGAATGTCGATAGCAGATTAATTTCGCTCTTAGTTGGATTAGCAAAATCAACCCAAAACCAAGCTATATCTTGTTCTTTAAGTCTTTCTAAATCAATATCTGTTAGAATGTTTCCTTTTTTATCTACTGCTAGCGTTTTTAACATTAGATTTCACCTCTCTTAAATATTTTCCCATTATCAATAATACCACACTTGCTACAAATAGTAAATTTATTATTTCGAATTAATAGAAATATAGTGCATCACAATTCCCGCAGCAATAGATACATTTAAACTCTCGGCGCGTCCTGGCATTGATATCTTGAGTAGATTATTCACTTTTTGTAAAATTTCTTCACTAACACCCGCACCTTCATTTCCAAATACTACTGCAACCTTTCCACTAATATTATTTAATTGTTCTATGTATTTATCAGCCTTCAAGCTAGTTGCAAAAATATTAAAATTGCTCATTTTATCTAATAAGTTTACTAAGTCAATATTATCAAAACAATCAATATGAAAGTTGCTTCCCTGCGTACTTCTTATAACTTTTTGTCCATATAAACTTGTCGTTCCCTTACCAAGTATAATGCAATTAAATGCAAAAGCATCTGCTGTTCTGATTATTGTACCTAGATTCCCCGGATCTTGAACTCTATCCAAAATCAAAACTTTACTATATTTATTGATCTCTAATTCTTTATTTACTATTTTACAAACAGCTATTATTCCTTGTGATGTAATAGTATCAGATATAGTTTTCATCACACTTTGTGAAACTCTTGTTATTTCTCCTTTAAAAGTCTCTATCAAAGAAAATTCTTCAAAATTCTCCGAAACTATAATTTCTTCTACAACTTTAACTTCTAACGCTTCCTCTACTAAGTGTTTCCCCTCGATTAAATACAGACCATATTTTTTAATATTTTTATTTTCTTTTAATTTTTGTATGTCTTTAATCTTCTTATTACTAACTGATGTTATCATTTTCCCTCCAAATTAATTCATTTAAATACTTAATACATTCATTATAATTATAAACAATATTGAACTAATTTTCAAATTATGATATAATTCATTTACAGATATTACAATAAAAAGGAGTTCATTATGTCATCATTTTTACTATCAACAATAGTTTTAGTGGTTGTTTTAGGAGCAGTTGGACTTTTTAATTACTTTAGATTAAAAGGTGCAGTTACAAAACTTCCTTATGAAGAATTTAGAAAAGATCTTAGAAAAGTTCAATTAATTGATGTTAGAGAAAAAGAAGATTTCAAATACGCTCATATCAACGGAGCTCGTAATATGCCTTCATCTCAATTTAATTTCCTATATACATCTTTAAGAAAAGACCAGCCAATTTATCTTTGCGATAAAAATGGAACTTTAGCACCACGTGCTGCATTAACTCTTAAAAAGCACGGTTATACAAATGTATACATGTTAAAGAATGGTCTTCAAGATTGGAAAGAAAATCTTAAAACAAAAAGATAAATACTAAAAAAGTACTTAACTTCTTCATTCGGTTAAGTACTTTTTCTTTATATATTATATAATCAACATAACTTAAAATTTATTTCCTAGCTATCTATTGAATACTATTATATTTTGTGTTAGTATTATCCTTAAATAATTCCTAAATGGAGGACATTTCATGACTAAATATTATTACGATCCAAACATGAACCGCGGTTATATTCCTGGAAGATATGTTAATAAAGTAGTTTTTCTTATTATCACTTTCTTTTTAGGGCATATCGGTATTCAATACTTTTATGTAGGGAAAAACTTTAAAGGGATAATGTGTCTTTTATTTTGTTGGACTTTTATACCATCAATAATAGCTTTCTTTACGTTTATAATAACATTATTCAAACCAGCAAATGAACACGGCGACATATTTATACACTATTAATTAATAATACACATAATACAAAATTTATATAAAAAAAATAAAATCAAGGTATTCATAATGATATGTATTCTTTCATTGGGTAAACCACTGAAATGTATGTATATCATTTCTACCTTGATTTTTATTTGAATTTCTTACTCTGCAGCTTCTTCTGTTTTTTCAGTTTCAGCCATTTCTTTTGCTTCTTCTTCTAATTTATCGATATGCATATATTTGTTTAGATATCCTTTAAGTAACACTAATACTACTCCTAGAACAATTACTACTCCACCGATGAATGTGAATACTTGTGTGTAGTTTAATTTTACAGTTAAACTTGCTAAATATCCTGAGATGATATTTGCTAATGAGAACGTTAAGTACCAGATACCCATTGCTAATGAAGCATATTTAGCTGGTGCAAGTTTGTTAAACATCGCCATACCTATCGGAGAAAGGAACAATTCTCCAACTGTTAATAATACATATGTAACTAAGATATATACTATGTTAATTTTCATTCCACTTTCTACATTACCATTAATTGTGTTCAACCCTAATACCATTACTATGAAAGCAAGCCCTGAAATAATCATTCCAAGTCCCATTTTCGTACCAGTATCCAAGTCTCCTCGTTTTGTTTTACTTAATTTAACCCATAATGCACCGAAAACTGGAGCTAAGATTGCGCATAATAGACCGTTAAATGATACTAACCATGGTGTTGGAACAGTCCAACCAAAGATATTTCTATCTACAGCTTTTTGAGTTAAGATTGTAAATGATGTTTGTGTTTGGAACCAAGCTGCCCAGAATAATGTTGAAAATATAAACATTACTGCCATAGCTTTCATTCTGTCCATATCAATTTTAGTTAATGGATGGTTAACAGATTTTTTAGCAGTTTTGCTCGCTGTTGGATATTTTCCTTTATCTTTCAACCAAACAGGTGCAAAGAATGCAAATACTACAAATTGTAAAAATGCAAGTGCTGCTGCAGCTAAGAATCCTACACGATATCCATAAGAAACAATTTTCCCATCATTAGCTACATTAGCGAACCAACTATCTGTAATTAAACCAAACACAATAGGTCCGAATAAACTTCCGATATTAATAGCCATATAGAAGATGCTGTAAGCTGCATCTTTCATCGTTACTTGGTCACGCTCATACAATGCACCTACTATCGCACTAATGTTACCTTTACCAATACCAGCTGCAACAAGTAACAGAATTAAACTTGTAATTACCGTCCATAATTCACTAGTTGAAAAATACAGAGCAATATACCCGACACAACTAAATAATGTTCCCACTATAATAGATTTTTGAAGACCTAAATATTTATCTGCTAACCAACCACCAATAAGCGCCATCATATACCCGGCAGCAGCATAATATCCATATAACGTTACAGCAAAACCTTTTTCAAGACCTAGTCCACCTTCTGCTGTTCCTGTTGTAAAGAACAGAATCATGAATCCAATTATACCATATGCATAAAAGTTTTGTATAACAGTTGTTATATTTACTAAATGAAGACCTTTAGGATGTTTCATCTTTTCTACTTTTTCCATATATTTTTCCTCCTTGGAACTTTGTTTTATTTTTATAACTATTATATAACAATATTTCAATTAAATCAATTTATTTTTATTTTATGTTAATTTCAATTATTCTTCTCTTTAATATATTTTACCATTACTTCTACTACTTCTACTTCAAAAAAAGAGATTAATACCTTTATTTTTTAATATTTATGTTTCAGTTATAATATAATATGTAAATAAGAAACTATACCATTTATTATATATTCTATATTATAAAAACATTAAATTTATACTCTATCAAATGGTCTTTCAAATAAATGAAAATACTAAAAGGCAGTTTTTATACTGCCTTGATTTTTTATTATTTTTTTTACGTTTTTTAAAAATTATTTTCGACTTGCCCACTATTTGCACATTAGCAAAAACTCTAATCGTTAAAATCTTATTATACCAACGTTTATAAAACTTACTCCATAAACCCTTTCAGTTTATTTAACTTAGAAGGATGTTTTAGTTTTCTTATAGCTTTAGCTTCAATTTGACGAATACGTTCACGAGTTACACCAAATGCACTACCTACTTCTTCTAAAGTATGAGTCTTACCATCTTTCAGACCAAAACGTAATTTCAGTACATTTTCTTCTCTATCTGTAAGAGTCTCTAAAATTTCTTCTAGTTGTTCTTTTAATAATTCATTTGCTGCATGTTCTACTGGAGATTGTGCTTCTTTATCTTCAATGAAATCTCCTAAATGTGAATCATCCTCTTCACCTATTGGTGTTTCTAATGATACTGGCTCCTGAGCTATTTTTAAAATTTCACGCACTTTTTCTGGGGTCATATTCATTTTTTTCGCAATTTCTTCCGGTTTAGGTTCACGTCCTAGATCTTGAAGTAATTGTCTTTGAATACGAATAAGACGGTTAATAGTTTCAACCATGTGCACTGGAATACGGATAGTTCTCGCTTGGTCTGCAATAGCACGAGTAATTGCTTGACGAATCCACCATGTCGCATATGTAGAGAATTTGAATCCTTTAGAGTAGTCGAATTTTTCAACTGCTTTAATTAATCCCATATTCCCCTCTTGGATTAAGTCTAAGAATAACATACCACGACCTACGTAACGTTTAGCAATACTTACTACAAGACGTAAGTTTGCTTCTGCTAAATCTTTTTTAGCCTGCTCTTTTTCAGCTTCAGTCCCTGTTTCAATAATTTTAGAAAGTTCTAATTCTTTTTCTTTTGATAAAAGAGGTACTTTCCCAATTTCTTTTAGATACATTCTAACTGGGTCATTAGTTCTAATACCAGCTGGTACTGATAAATCTTCTAAATCAATTTCCTCTTCCTCTTCTTCTACATGATTTTCATTAATTAAAATAATGTCCTCATTATTTAACTCTTCATAAAAATCATCCATTGCTTCTGAAGAAACGTCTACTTTTGACAGTGCATCAACGATTTCCTCTTGTATTAATTCACCTTGTTTTTTACCTTTTTCTAACAATTCTTTTTTTATCGTTTCAAAATCTTTTTTAGACATGTTCTTCTCCTTCTATTTCTTATATTTTTTCAACTGTGATAATAGTTCTTTTTGAGCTTCTACATCCATTTCTTGAATAGCTACTCTAAGCCTATCTTTAATTTCTTCTAATGTTATTTCTTTCTTAGAAAAATACTTTATATAATCACTTACAACTTCACCTATCGGATTTTCTTCAATTAAAAAATCCGTCTCATCTATATAAGTTGCAAGTCTAACAACTTCTTCATCCTCTATACTATGAATAAACTTGTGAATTTGGAATTCTAAATTATTATTATAATAAATAACCAGATAATCCAATAAATTCTCAAAAACACTTTGAGGAAAATAACATTGTTCTAATTCATTGTATTTTTCCACAAACAATACCCTATCAACAAAAAAATATTTAAACAACTTACATAGTTTTTTATCATAATTAGTTGTTCTAAAGATATGTTCAGGATTAGTCGGCGCTATCCATTCTGCAGCTGCTTTCTTTCTTTTCACATTCACTTGACCTAATTCTTTAAGAAGAACTTGGCGTTCTATTCCGAACTCCTCTGCCAAATTAGTAAGTAAAATGTATTTCAATGATTCATCTTCAATATAGGCTATATTAGTCAAAACTTCATTTTTATATTTAATACGTTGTTCTATATTACTTTTAGAATCATTTTTACAATACTCTATTTTATAATTTATAAAATGTTCTTTGTTATTTTTTACATAGTTAACAACATCAAAATCTGAATTTTTTGAATTTTTCTCTGTTAAAAACTCATCTAAATCTTTCGCACCTGAAAACTTCAACTTATAGACATTATCAGTTTTTTGGATAATTCTATTTCCTATTTCTATCTGTGCTTTAGAACCAGCTTCATCATTATCAAGACTAAGCGTCACCTTATTAACAAGCGATAGAACTTCGTTTAATTTTTTACTATCTATATTTGTCCCCATCAAAGCAACAGCATTTTTAATACCATTTTGATGAGCCTTTATAACATCCATATATCCTTCACAGAAAATCACTTCATTTTCTTTAGTAATAAATTCGCGTGCATCTGAAAAGTTATACAAAACTGTCCTTTTTTCAAAAATTTTCGTTTCTTGCGTATTGTAATATTTTGGAACACTTTTATCCGAAGACATAGTCCTTCCAGAAAATGCTACAACCTGATTTTGATTATTTTTTATTGGGAACATTACTCTGTCTTTAAAAACATCATAATAATTTCCACTATCATTTTTCCCTAACAAACCAGCATCGACCATTTTGTTTAAATCGATTTTATTTGAATTGAAAAAATTAAGAGCAATATTGTTTTCCTTTGGGGCATACCCTATATTGAAATGCTTAATCACATCAATACTAAGTCCCCTATCTAATAAATATTTTAGCGCTCCCTCAGCCTCTTTCGTATTTAATAAGATATAATTATAATAATCCGCCAAAAGCATATGCCCATAATACATCAGATCAAATTCATTATCTAAATCGTAACCCGCTTCTAAATTAATTTTTGACTCTATATTCAGTCCTAGCCTTGTGCCAAGTTTCACGATTGCTTGATCATATGTAATATTTTCAATTAGCGATAAAAACTGGAATATATTACCACCCTTACCGCATCCAAAACAATGGGCAATTTTCTTTTCCGAAGAAACAGTGAACGATGGCGTCTTTTCATTATGAAATGGACATAATCCTAAGTAATTTTGTCCTCTTTTTTCAAGTTTTACATATTCACTAACTAAACTCACTATATCAATATTTTCAAAAATATAGTCTATATCTTGTTTAGATATTTTTGCCACTCCACTGCTCCTCCTTTGTACTAATCATTAAGAATAAAATTAATAGATTTTTTCCCACCATTAATTATAACATAAAACAAAATATTTTAACATACCTTGAAATAACATTTATCCCCTTAGCTAGGAGTTCAGCTAAACTTGTTTTTAATATTTTATTGTTTGTTTATATACAAGTCTTAAAAATTCTCCTCAATCTTTTAGCAATTTATTAATCAGCATAGCACACTACCTCAACACCCCTGAAAACAACAATTTACTATTTTCCTATTATAATTATATAATTTCACTAACACTCCACACTTCATCACTTATTATATCAACACAAACAACAACCATATAGCATTTTATCTAATTATGAGTTATAATATGAATATCATAAAAAAAAGGAGCATAGATGTGAAAGTAATTATAGTCGGTGGTGGTAAAGTTGGCGAACTTCTTTGTGCTGATTTTTCTAACACATTTGATGAAGTAACAATTATCGATACAAATGAAAGACGAGTCGAAAAACTTGTTGAAACATATGATATTAGCGGTTTAATCGGAAACGGCGCAAACTCAGATATATTATTAGAAGCTGATGCTGCAAATGCTGATATGTTTATCTCTGTTACTACAAGTGACGAAATTAATATGATCGCCTGTATAGCAGCCAAACAAATAGGCGCAAAATACACAATAGCTAGAATACGTAATCCCGAATATTCAAAGACAAAAGAATTTATAAAACAATCATTGGGTATTGATCTTATGGTTAATCCAGAATACGAAGCTGCGAAACAAATTTTCTATATGTTAAAATACCCTACCGCTATAAAAGTAGAAAGTTTTTCTAACAATCAATTTAACATATTAGAGGTTATCATAAACGAGAACAGTATTTTAAGAGGAGTTTCTCTTATTGAAAGTAAAAATTATATTGATTTTCCTTCTCTTGTTTGTTTAGTAGAAAGACAAGGGAATGTTTTCGTACCTCGAGGTAACTATGTCTTTGAAGTAGGAGATAAAGTACATATTACCGCTTCTAATAAGAACTTAAAAAAATTCTATAAACTTCTAGGAAACAAAGCCAACCTAGAAAAAAAAGTAACCTCATCTTTAATTATAGGTGCTAGTAAAATAGCTTATTACCTTGTTGATTTTTTACAAAAAGCGTCATTCTATACGAAAGTTATAGAAATTGACAAAGAAAAAGCAATAACTTTAAGTGAAACATATCCAGAAATCGATGTTATCTGGGCTGATGGTAGTGATCGTGACACGTTGATAGAAGAGGGAATTCAAACATTTGATAGTTGCATCTCACTTACCGGACTTGATGAAGAAAATATTATTATAAACCTATATGCTGATAAACTTGGTATCAAAAAAACTGTAGCAAAAGTTAACCGAGCTTCCCTTAAACAAATAGCTGAAGACATCGGGCAATATTCATATATTACACCTAAAGAAATTGTTGGAAATATAATTAAAAAATATACAAAATCTCTACAAGGAAGTCGTGCTTCTGATATAGAAAATTTCTATCGTATCGCTAACAGTAAAGCAGAAGTTATTGAGTTCAAAATAACTAGTGAAAACTGTAAAATAATAGGTACAAAATTAAAAGATTTAGATATTAACGATAATATGCTAATTGCATTTATCATTAGGAACAATAAACAAATCTTCCCTAATGGAGATGACGAACTTAAAGTCAATGATAATGTTGTCGTTGTAAGTTACCAACAAAAACTAGAACATATCGACGATATTCTTGTTAGGGGGTAGCTTATGAATTTTAAAATGATTTTTCACGTTGTAGGTAAAATGTTAATGCTCCTTGCTGGATTACTAATCTTACCTACAATCGTATCAATAATTTATAAAGAACCTACATTGGTTACCAATTCATTTTTTAGTACAATTTTATTATGTTTTGTTCTATCAGCTATTCTTCATCTTTTAACAAAAGATACTGTTGAACGAGATTTTTACAAAAGAGAAGGTTATGTTATAGTTACACTAACTTGGGTGATATTTTCTTTAATAGGTGCATTACCCTTTTATTTATCAGGAGAAATACCTCATTATATAGATAGTTTCTTTGAAACAGTAAGTGGATTTACAACAACAGGTTCAACTATACTAGAAGATATAGAAAAATTAAATAACAGCTTATTATTTTGGCGTAGTTTTACTCACTTCATCGGTGGTATGGGGGTTATCGTTTTTGCACTTGCTATCTTACCTAGATCCCCGCACACTATTCACATAGCTAAGGCAGAAGTACCTGGTCCTTATTTTGGTAAAGTTGTGTCATCTATGAAACAAACAGCCATATATCTTTATGGAATCTACATTGCACTTACCATTATTCTATTTTGTCTTCTACTTTTAGGAGGAATAGGTATATTTGATAGTATTAATCTAGCATTTTCTACTGCTGGTACAGGTGGCTTTGGAGTGAAAAATTCAGGTATTGCATATTATAATAATACTTATATAACAGTCGTTATCGCTATTTTTATGCTTATTTTCTCCATGAATTTAAGTTTAATATATTTTATCGTATTCAAAAGATACTTTAAAGTACTGAAAAGTGAAGAATTACGTTGGTTTTTTGGAATGATTTCTATACTTTCTGTTATAATGTTCCTTGATATATATCGATCTTATGACACACCAAATCATAGTTTACTTGATGTATTCTTTACAGTTTCATCAGTTGTTTCTACTACAGGTTTTACCTATAATGATTTTAATATCTGGCCTGTATTTTCTAAAATGATAATTTTAATATTAATGATTGTCGGTGGTTGTACAGGGGGAACAGCCGGGGGAATAAAAATACCTAGACTTATTTTCTTCGTCAAAAATGCTAAACAAAGTATCGGAAAGGCTCTAAATCCTAGAAAAATAACGATGTTTAAAATAGATGGAAAAGTTATTAAAGATACAACACCTTTATCTAATTACCTACTATTATTCGGATTCGTATATGTTATACTTTTATTTTTAGTAACATTCCAAATAAACAATTTTGAAGATGCCATTTCTTTAACTGTTACATCTATCAGTAATGCAGGACCCGCATTTAATCACTACGGACCTATGAGTAATTTTTCTCAGATACCTTACTTTACAAAAATAGTGTTATCAATATCAATGTTATTAGGCCGTTTAGAACTTATGCCATTAATAGTTTTCTTCTCGGCAAATACATGGAAAAAACGAAGAAAAAAAGCTAGGGAAAATCAAAAAATTATAAATAATTGCAATGAATAATTTTCATATTATATAAACTTCCATTAGAAGTTGACCCGAAAGTCCTAAATTTTAACGAAGTTCATATAAGAATTCATAGTCACAGGGGGATTGATATCTGAATTTGCTTTATGAAACTTTTTAGATATCTGATAAACTACTTCGAGAAGCAACTCAACAAAAGACGAAATCTACTTATAGATCTCGTCTTTTATCATTGAAACTATTCCTTGAATTTCCTCATTAATTCTTTCATCTAGTTCCTCTTTTGTAATTAATTCATCATTATGTGCTTCTGTATAACCAAGTATTACACCTAGAGAATTTTTAACATTATGCAACATAATCTTTTTCTTCTGTTCATTCTTGTCCAACTCTGAACTTCTTCTATAAATTAAAAATATATTTAAGAATACAAAAAATGTTAGTGGCAGGAAAAATATTTTTATATGTATTGCAGCAATTAGAAAGATCACTATTAATATATTCACAGATATAAAACTAATCATATTTTTCATGATATAAACTATAAACCTCTTTTTTATTTATGCCATATTCTTTAGCAGTATTTTTAATAGCTTCTGATTTTTTCTCACCACTTTGAACTTTTTCGTATATTAATTCTACAATATCATCAAGGTTAATTTCTTTATGCTCTTCTTCTTTTGACGGAGAAATAATAACAACAAATTCCCCTTTTTCCTTAATCTTTTCACCTATCATCTCCAATATTACACTAGCCTCAAATGTTTCTATTTGTTCAAACATCTTCGTAAGTTCTCTAGCTACAGCAATTTCCCTTGATGGAGCTATCTTTACAATCTCTTCTATTAGATTTCTAACCCTATGCGGACTCTCATACAAAATCCCCGTTGTTTTTGAGTTCAAAATAACTTCTAACTTTTGTTTAAGTTCTTTACTTTTTCTTGGTAAAAATCCATAAAAAGTATAGTTATAAGATTCAATTCCACTCGCTACTAGCGCAGTAAGAGCGGCATTAGCTCCTGGTAAAGCTACTACATCAAGCCCCGCACTCTTTACCTTGTCAACTAATACATAACCTGGATCAGAAATACATGGCATACCTGCATCAGTTACTAATGCTACGTCTAACCCATCTTCTAAGTATTCAATTATTTTATCGCTCATTTTATCCTCATTATGTTCATGATAACTAAGTAATTTCTTACCCTTCACTTCGTAATGATTCAACAACTTCTGAGTATTTCTCGTATCTTCACAAGCTATAATATCCGCTTCTTTTAACACTCTTAATGCTCTTAATGTAATATCTTCCAAGTTACCAATTGGTGTTCCTACTAAATATAACATAGTTATTTTTCCTTTATTTTCATATTAAAATCTTTCAAATCTTGCCTTTTATTTTCATTCAAATTTAATAAAATATATTCTTCTTTTTTACTACGCGTCAATTTCTTAAATAAACTTTCTGCACGTGTAGCTTCACTTTTCGTCTCAAACTCTTCAAAATAAATAAGTTTAACAGGTACCCTTACTCTCGTATACTTCGCACCTTTTTTCGCGTTATGAGTTTTTATTCGTCTAACGATATCTGTTGTATATCCAGTATACCAAGTTTTGTCGCAACACTCAACTACATACATAAAACTACTCATAAATTCCATACACTTTCTTCATCTCATCTGTATAACTACCATCTTCATTATAAATATAAAACGGCTGTTCAACTTTAATATCACTAACCTTTGAGATACTTCCTTCAACAAGTACTATTTTACTATTTTCACTTGATGACTTACTATATACAAATCTGATTCGCTTAATAGCTAAACCATATTTTTCACATTCTGAAATAACATCTCCAATTCTATACGTTCTGTGAACTAATGCAAATTTCCCATTTTGTTTAACTAAATATCTTATCGCTTGAACTACATCGCTAAGATTACACAATAATTCATGTCTTGATATATTATGATTGTGCTTTTCTCTTTGATTTGGCATATTCTCTACTGGAAAATAAGGTGGATTGCATATAACATAATCAAATGATGACGGTCTATAATATTCTTTTACATTTTTTATATCACCATATCTCACTTCTACATTATTAATTCCATTTAGCTCCAAACTCTTTTTACTAAGTTCAACTAAATCTTCTTGGATTTCTAACATTTCTATCTTAGCAGCAGATTTTTCTCTTAGAATTATCGAGATACCTCCATTACCACTACAAAGTTCTATTATATTCTTTTTAAAACTTTTTGGTACATTTGCAAAATATGGGAGTAAAAACGAATCTGTTGACATGCTATAATAATCAACTTTTTGTAGTATTTTAAAATTCTTAGAAACTGTATCTATCCTCAAATTATCTTCCATACTAACCTCGTATTAAAAATTCTAAATTATTATTCTCTAATAAAACTGTAAAAAGAAACTTCTCTAAAACTAAAGTCGCATTAACATTAGAATTCAAATCTGTAACAGCTAAGAGTACTTTTTCCTGCACTCTACTTATGTTCAAGGCATCGTGCAGATTATTTTCAGTATAACTATTATTAATTTTAATACTCAAGTGTTTAAAAAGATCTACTATATCATCTTTTGTTTTCAACTTTTCTAAAAGATAAATATTTGCTAAATGAGGTTTATTAATGTATCTTCTTACATATTCATTAACAACATGAATTAATTCTTCATTTTTTTCAATCTCAGTATTTTCACTTTGTCCTACTAGTTTTATTTGTTGGCAACGAGAAATGATTGTAGGTAATACTGCACTGATATTTTTACAACTAAGTATAGCTATAATATCATCTTCAGGCTCTTCTAAAAATTTAAGAAGACTATTAGCTGCTTGTTCAGTCATCTTTTCGATATCTTTTATCCAATATATTTTTTTACCATAAAATGATTTAACGCTTAAATCTGATTTTAACATTTGGATTTCTTCTTTTTTTATAGAAGATTCACTCGTTAATCTATAAAAATCTATATAGTTACTATGGTTTATACTATGACAATTCTTACATTCTTCACAACTGAAAAATTCATTATTTTTATTTTCTAAACAAAATATCGCTTTAACAAAACTTAAAATAAACTCATCACAATATAAACTATCCTCACCTATTACTAAATAGGCATGGGATAGTTTATTAGTTTTTAATGTATTTGTTAAAGATTTTATTACAATTGTATCTTTACTAAAGTTCATTGTTTAAAAATCCTTCCAATATTGAAAGTGCCTGTTTTTGGACATTCTCAAAAGTATCACTGGCATCTATTACTTTAATGCGCCCACTATTTTCTTTTGAAAGATCATCATAACCTCGTTTAACATTTTTGTAAAAATTCAAACTTTCTTGATCCATTCGGTTATTATCATCTCTATTTTTTGTGCGAGCTAATCCTACTTCAACATCTATAGAAAAGTATAACGTTAAATCAGGTTCAAGATTATCAGTAGCGTATGCATTTATATCTAAGATTTCTTGTTTATCTAAACCACGACCATAAGATTGATAGGCTACTGAACTATCTACAAAACGGTCACATATCACTATATAGCCATCATTTACATACGGTAATATTTTTTTTACAATATGATCACGTCGACTTGCACAAAACAGTAGACTTTCAGTCTTTGCATCGATATCATTTGAACTATCAAAAAGAAGCTCTCTTACTTTCTCGCTAAACTCTGTACCACCAGGTTCTCGTGTCGTAATTACTTTATACCCTTTTTCTTTTAAATATTCTGTAGCAAAGGTAATAAAACTAGTTTTACCTGAACCATCTGAACCCTCTACTGTTATGAATTTACCCTTCATTGTAATGACCTTTCTACTATAATTTATTTATTCATAAATTGAGAAATTCTTTCAACAGCTTCTTTAATATTTTCTATGCTCGTTGCATAACTAATTCTAAAGAAATCATTGTATGCTTTCCCAAATGCTGTTCCAGGGATAACCCCCACACGCGCTTCTTTCGCTAATAATTTACAAAACTCCATGGCTCCTAGGTCACGATATTTTGCAGGAATCTTAGCGAAAATATAAAATGCTCCATCTATTTCTGGAATTTCAAATCCTAACTCACGAAGTTTTGGAACCATATAATCTTTTCTTTCTCGATATGTTTCAATCATATGATTATTATATTTATCAACATTATCATCACTTAATGCTACTACTGCTGCATCTTGAATGAATGTTGGTGCTCCAGATACTGTAAACAGATGGAATACACCAATTTTTCTAATCATTGCTTCAGGAGCAGCAATAAATCCTACACGCCATCCTGTCATAGCATGTGATTTTGATAATCCACTAATAAGCACCGTTTGCTCTGGAATAAATTCAGCTAGAGATGTATGTTTGAAATTATAAGTAATATCACCATAAATTTCATCACTAAGCACAAAAATATCATATTTACCTAATACATCAGCAATAGCCTTAACCTCATCTCTTGTATAAGAAACACCACTAGGATTATTTGGATAATTAATTAAAATTGCTTTTGCGTCTTTATTTTCTTCTAAAGCTTTTTCTAAATCACTTGGTCGCACTTTAAAACCATTATCGGCAGTATCAATAAATTTAATATTACATTTATTTAAAATACCTACACCTTCATACGCTGAGAAATACGGTGTCACTACCAAAATAGTATCCCCTTGATTTGTAACGGCAGAAATCGTATGTTCAATCGCCGCAGAAGCTCCAATTGTTACAATAACCTCATCAGAACTATATTTTAGGTTATATCTTTTCTCTAAATTTTTAGCCCACGCTGCTCTTAGTGGTTCAATACCATTATTTACAGAATAGTGAGTTCTATTATTATCTAATGCAGCTTTAGCAGCTTCTTTAACTTCTTCAGCAGTGTCAAAGTCCGGTTCCCCTAATGTTAATTTTATAATTCCTTCTATAGATGAAGCGTATCTATCAAACTCTCTAATCGGCGAACCAGTAAGATTCGCTAATGATGTATTAAATTTATTTTCTAATGTTTTTCTTATTTCCATATCTATCTATCTTCCTTCTTTTATTTTAGATACATTGTTAATGTAACATTATTAATATTGTACCATATTTCAGGAAAAATTTAAATTCCTATTAAACAATATTAAATAAAATTATAAACAATGAATAAATAATATTTTATAGTATTTTCATAATAATTTCAATATCAAAAATCGGATAGTTTGAATAAAAATTCAGAAAATTTGAAGAAAAGTATTGAAAAAATGTGAAATTAGTATTATAATATTTTTAACAAATTCAAAAATTAATTGTTTAAATATAAGGAGAAATATAATTATGACAAAACTAACAGTAAATGATATCCGAGTAGAACTTACTACCAATCCAAAAGAAAAGACACCAGATGATAAACTAGGATTTGGTTCCGTGTTTACAGACCATATGTTCGTTATGGACTGGTCATCTGACAAAGGTTGGTACGATCCACGAATCGTGCCTTACGGACCAATTCCAGTATCACCTGCATTAAATGTATTACACTATGGACAAAGTGTTTTTGAAGGAATGAAAGCATATAATGCTAACGGTGAAGCAGTTTTATTCCGTCCTGAACAAAACTTTAAACGTCTAAACAAATCATCAGACCGTATCGCTTTACCAGAATTAGATGAAGAATTTGCATTAGCTGCACTTAAAAAATTAATCTCTATTGATAAAGATTGGATTCCTAAATCTGAAGGTACTTCACTATATGTTAGACCATTCTTATATGGTGCCGAAGAAGCTCTTGGAGTTCACCCAAACCATGAAGTTAAGTTTATAATCATCTTATCTCCATCAGGAAGCTACTTCAAAGCTGGTCTTCAACCAAATAAAATCTTCGTAGAACACGAATATGTACGTGCTGTACGTGGTGGATTCGGATTTGCTAAAACTGCAGGTAACTATGCTGGATCACTTAAAGGTCAAAAGAAAGCTCAAGAACTTGGTTACTCTCAATCACTATGGCTTGATGGAGTAGAACAAAAATATATTGAAGAAGGTGGAGCAATGAATATCTTCTTCAAAATTGATGGTACATTCGTAACACCAGAATTAAACGGTTCTATCCTTCCAGGTATCACTCGTGCTTCAGTATTAGAACTTCTAAGATCTCTAGGTGAAAAAGTAGAAGAAAGAAGACTTTCTTTAGAAGAAGTTTACGAAGCATATGACAATGGAAAACTTGAAGAAGTATTCCTATGTGGTACTGCAGCAGTAATCGCTCCTGTTGGAGAATTATTCGATGGTACTAAGAAACTAGAGTTAATCACAGATAATAAACCAGGAGAATGGACTCAAAAAATTTACAACCTACTTACAGGTATCCAATTAGGCAAAGTAGAAGATAAATTCGGATGGGTTGTTAAAGTAGAAGAATAAAATAAATAAAAGATTCCAAGTTTAATGATTTGGAATCTTTTTTTATACTATTTTACAATAAAACCTAACAATATGATAAAAAGATGAAGTAGTGAATTAACTCTACTTCATCTTATATATTTGCTAATACTTTTAATGCAAATCTTTATTTATATAACTATTTTAAGCTTATTTTTTATAAGCAAATGTGTATAAAGCAGAAACTAAAGTTACAGCTCCTACAAAGTTACCTAAAAACACAGTACCCATATTTTGGATAAATTGTAAAACTGAGATATTTGCACCTTCAAACATTGCAGCTGGGATTGCGAACATGTTCGCAACCAAGTGTTGGAATCCAATAGCAACGAATGTCATAATTGGGAACCATACACCGAACATTTTACTACCTAAATCTCTAGCAGCAAAGTTTAACCATACCGCCATACCTACTAGCCAGTTACATCCTACTGCTGAGAAGAATACTTGCCAGAATGTTAAGTATACTTTTGATTCACCAGCTGAAATAGTTTTAGCTGCAATAGCTCCACCAGTTAAACCAGTTAAATGTCCTAAGAAATAAGCAATAACTAGAGAACCAACAAGGTTAGCAAATGTGATAACAACCATATTTTTAGCTAACAGTTTGAAACTAATTTTCTTATTAAACCACGCAACAGTTACAGCCATCATATTACCTGTAACTAACTCTCCTCCACCTACTAAAATACAAATAAGTCCGATTGGGAAAACAGATGCTCCTAATAATGCACCGATTCCTCCGAATTCTTTAGGAATTGATCCTGATACACGAAGTAAAGCTAAAAAACCTACCCCGATAAATGCTCCACCTAGGAAACCTAAACTTAACATATATTTAAGACTTGCAGTCGCTTTAGCAACACCTTTTTTACAAGTTAACTCATAAGTTTCTTGTGGTTCTAAAAATACTTTAGATTCTACAGTGTTTGTCATTATAACACTCTCCTTAAAAATTTATAATAATTACATAGATATGTATTTTTCCTACATCTATAATAAAGATTATACAATAACAACGATATTTTTTCAACCCTGTTTTAATACAGCTTTCATTAAAATATGCATAATTTCACAAACTTTAAAAATATGAAAAATATTAAGGAAAATAAATATATTTAAAATTTCATTCCTTTTCAAAAATAATAACCGTTAGAAATAAAACGTTTTCTAACGGTTATTAAAAATATTATATTTTAACTTTTCTTTTTATAGGCCAGTGTATATAGTCCAGCCACTAATACAGCTCCACCTAAAAAATTTCCTAAAAAAATTACAATCATATTATTTAGAAATTGCATCAAAGTAATATTAGCACCTCCAAATATAGCTGCTGGAATAACAAACATATTCGCTACTACGTGTTGGAATCCAACGGCAACAAAGGTCATAATAGGAAACCACGTACCAATTATTTTACCACCAACATCTTTAGCACAAAATGATAACCATGCCCCCATACCCACTAGCCAGTTACACCCTACACCAGAGAATAAACCTTGCCAAAAAGTTGCGTTAACTTTTGACTCCGCTGTAGCTAAAGTTTTCGCAAATGTCGCTCCTTCAGTAAGCCCAGTTACATGACCTAAAAAATAAGCTACAAAAACAGCTCCTACTAAATTTGCTAGAGTGATAATAATTAAATTTTTCACTAACATTCCTAAACTAACTTTCTTATTAAAAAATGCCAATGTTACTGCCATCATATTACTAGTAATCAGTTCTCCACCGCCTACTAATATACAAATCAAGCCAATCGGAAAGACTGCTGCTCCTAATAAAACACCTAATCCTCCAAATTCATGTGGTATAGAGCCTGCAACTTTCAAATAAGCAAGATATCCTACTGCAATAAAAGCTCCACCTAGGAATCCTAAACTTAACATATACTTTAAGCTTCCCGAAGCTTTTGCTACACCTTTTTTACTAGTGTATTCATATAATTCTTGAGGCTCTAAATAAGCCTTTGTATGTATATATTCTGACATAACTTTTGTCTCCTTATGATATTCTACAGATATTATACAACAACGCTAATTCATTAACAAATCCACATTCAATCATAAAAATTTATATATTTTTATTTTAATATATATTAAAAGATTTGAATTAACTAAAAAGATGAAGATTTTTTCTTTATGCACCAGTTTTCTCAAATTCTTACTAAAATTAGACTCAATCATCATTTAGATATAAATTTTCTTATTTCAGCGTCTTCACATTTATTATTTTTCAATTATAATATTTTTATATTCACTGGAAATTCGATACAAAATACTGATTTTCGTTTATTCCCCTATATATTATTTCAGCCATGAAAAATTAATTATACTCTTCACATAACTTCTTAATAAGTTCATTCAATAACCAACGTAAAACACCATACAAAAAAGCGATTGGACATTTCCAATCGCTTAATTTACTATCTTGCAAGCTTAACCGCTCTAACCTCTCTGATAACATTAACTTTAATGTTTCCTGGGTATTGCATCGTTTCTTCGATTTTATTCTTAACTTCTTTGGCAATTTTGTAAGTTTTAGTATCATCTACTTCTTCAGGATTTACAATTACTCGAATTTCACGACCTGCTTGAATAGCGAATGTTTTCTCAACACCTTTGTGTTCATTAGCAATCTCTTCAAGTTTTTGTAGACGTTTAATATAATTTTCTAATGACTCTCTACGAGCTCCTGGACGTGATGCAGAAAGTGCATCCGCTGTGGCAACAATTACAGAAATCGGATGTGTCGGTTCAGTATCTCCATGGTGTGATGCGATTGCATTTACAACTATCGCATTCTCTTTGTATTTAAGAGCTAATGCAACACCAATTTCAACGTGTGAACCTTCAATCTCATGATCAAGCGCTTTACCGATGTCATGTAGCAACCCTGCACGACGCGCTGTTGCAACATCAAAGTCTAACTCAGCTGCGATAAGCCCTGCAATATATGCAACTTCCATAGAGTGTTGTAGTCCGTTTTGACCATAACTTGTTCTATATTTTAGCTTACCAACTATTTTTACTAAGTCAGGATGCATATTATGGATTCCAAGATCAAATGTAGCTTGTTCCCCTGCATCTCTAATAACTTGATCTATGTTTTTACGTGCTTTATCAACAGCTTCCTCGATTTTAGAAGGATGAATACGACCGTCATCAATAAGTGATTTAATCGCTGTTTTAGCAATCTCACGACGTATTGGATCATATCCTGAAAGGATAACTGCTTCCGGAGTATCGTCTATAATTAAGTCAACACCAGTTAATGTTTCTAGAGTACGAATATTTCTACCTTCACGACCGATAATACGACCTTTCATATCATCACTAGGAAGATCAACAACAGATACTGTAGTTTCACTAACTACATCTGTAGCAAAGCGTTGTAATGACTGAACAATAAGTTCTTTTGCACGTTTATCAGCAACGCTTTTCGCCTCAAGTTCTTTATTTCTTATATATATTGCCATATCTTTAGCCATATCAGTTTCAACTGCGGCCATAATCTCTTCACGAGCTTGTTCTTCTGTTAAGTTTGCAATTCTTTGCAACTCTGTTTCTTGTTGAATCTTAAGTTGATTAACCTCAGTACTTTTTTCTTCAAGTAATTGAGATTTCTCTTCCAATTTCATCTCTCTTGAACTTAACAATTCGTCTTTTTTATTTAAAAGCTCTGTTTGACGTTCTAATGAAGATTCTTTTTGAACGATTCTATCTTCCTGTCTTTGAATATCTTGTTTTTTAAATTCTGCTTCTTTATTAGCAATGTTAATTATCTCTTCGGCATCTTTTCTCGCTATAGTAGTTTCTTTTTCAACTATATATCTAGCCTCTTTTCTAGCTTCACCTATAATATGTTCAGCATCCTGTTTAGATAACTCTAATCTTTTTTGAATAGAATTTTTTGAAATAATATACCCAAATAAAAGTCCAACAAGTAAAGCTGCAACACTGATTATTCCATAAATCATTTTGCAACCTCTTTCTATTTGTAAATTTTTTTATTATGATATCACCTAATTATTAACATTTACAACGTTAACAGTTCAGTACATACCATAAATATAATTTTACACTACACATGTGAAAAAGTCAATAGTTCACTTAGGGGAAATCACAGTTGTATTGTAGTAAAAATAGTAACATCTTGAGTAAATAAGAAGAAAAATAGCACACTACAATAAAAAATATTACAATAAAATTTCTAACTCTATCAAAAATAAAATTGTATCATTGTATAAAGATACTCATTATAATTTTTTTCATATTTCGATAAATTCTCCACTCTTTATGATTTTTATATTTACACAAATATTATACACTATCAACTATTTTCTTTAATAAAGATAAAATTAAAACTAAAAATATAAAAAAGGGAGTGACTAAAAAATCGTGATTTCTTAAGAAACAAAATTTTGTAGAGTCACCCCCGCAAGGTTTATCAGATATCTAAATTCGTTTTATAAAAGTTTTTTAGATATCAATAACCCACTATACCTATGAGTTTTTATATAAGATTTTTTTAGATTTAAGGCTTGAGGATAAATCCTTTCCCTATATTTTTCAACTCAACCGCACTTAACAAAGAACTTAAATCAAAATACTATTTCTATTTTGAATATTATTTTTCTTTACGTCCTCTTCTTAATCCAACTAATCCTAAAATTGCTAATCCTAAGCCTGCTAAAGTAGAATTATTGTCAGAAATACCTGTATTTGGTAATACTTTTTCACCTTCTTTAACTACTGTAGCTTTAGCTTTTTCTGAATTTACTGTTACTTCTGTTGTAGACGGTTTTTCTTGACGTGGAGTTGGAGTTGCTTTCGGAGTTACTATCACTGGTACTTCAATCTCAACAATTTCTCCTGAAGATAATTTAACCTTAACTTTAACACTTGGTTTTTGACCTGGTGTTTCAGTTGTTGGAATCTCTCCTATTTCCACTAATTCTGCACCTTTTGGAAGATCTATATGTAATCCAACATCTTCTTTAGTAACCGGATCACCTACTACTACTACTATTGGTTTTGTTTTAATCGTTAGTTTTACCGGAGTATCTTTTGGTGTTACTGTTACTGGTACCTCTAATGTGATTTTTCTTCCATCTGGTAATTCAATTTCCACCGGTACTACTGGCTTAGTTCCAGGAGTCGCTGTTGTTGGAATTTCTCCTACTTTTGTAATCTTCCATCCTTCTGGTAAACCGACTTTCTTCTTAACATCATCTTTCGTAATTGGTGTTCCCACTTCTACTACAATAGGTATTACTTTCGGTGTTACAACCACAGGTACATCTATTTCGATAATCTCACCAGCTGGAACTTTGATTTTCACTTTAACACTTGGTTTTACTCCTGCTGGAATTGTTGTTGGAATTTCTCCTACTTCTACAATTCCCCATCCTGGTTCTTTTGGTAAATCAATATGATCTTTTACATCATCTGGTGTAATTGGTGTTCCTTGTGGCACAACTATTTGTCTTACAGTTGGTGTTACGATTACCGGTACGTCGACTGTAACCTTACGTCCATCTGGTAATTGAATTTCCACTGGAACAACCGGTTTTGTTCCTGGAGTTGTAGTTGTTGGAATTTCTCCTACTTTTGTTACAGTCCATCCTTTTGGTAATTCAATATGTTTCTTAACATCTTCTGGTGTAACTGGTGTTCCTACTGATACTACTACCGGTGTTACTTTTGGTGTTACGATTACTGGTATATCCATAGTTACTCGAATTCCATTTGGTAATTCAATCACAACTGGAATACTTGGTCTTTTACCTGGTACATCTGTTGTTGGTTTATCTCCAATTGAGATAACTTTTGCTCCTTTTGGAATGTGTTTTTCAACATCCTCTGGAGTAATTGAATCTCCTTGTTTTTTAACAATATCTCTAATAGGTGTTACATTTACTGGTACTTCTACTGTAACTACTTTCCCATTTGGTAATGTAATCGTTACTTTTACTGGATCTTTCTTACCTGGTGTTGTTAAATCTGGAAGGTCTCCTACTTTAAATGTTGCTCCTTCTGGTACTTTAATTTGTTTTAAGATATCCTCTGGAGTCAGTTTGTCTTTTGTTACTGGTGTTTCAATTGGTGTAATTGGTGTTACATTTACTGGAACTTCTACCGTAACCACTTTGCCATTCGGTAATGTCACAGTTACTTTAACTGGGTCTTTCTTACCTGGTGTTGTTAAATCTGGTAAGTCTCCGACCTTAGCTGTTGCTCCGTCTGGTACTTTAATTTGTTTCAAGATATCCTCTGGAGTCAATTTATCTGTTGTAACTGGCGTTTCAATTTCTTTAATTGGTGTTACATTTACCGGTACTTTTACTGTATATGATTTACCATTTTTCAATGTAATCTTAACTTCTACAGGTGTTTTTTCTCCTGGTGTTGTTAAGTCTGGAAGACCACCTACTACCTCAACTATTGCTCCATCTGGAACATTTAGACCTTTAGTATAGTCACCTTTTTCTAATGGAGTCTTTGTTACTGGTGTTTCGATTGGTGTTGGTTTTGATTCCACAACTTTAATAGTTGCTGGAACTTCTACTAACACTTTTCCATCTTTATCTTTTACAACTACTGTAACTGGTTTATCCCCTGGTGTTGTTCCATCATATGGAGTTGTTTGTCCTTCTGGAACTTTGTATTCGAATGTTGACCCTTCTGGATAATCACTTGGTGTGATACTATCTTCAGCTTTAGGTTTATCTTTATCTTCAGCATTTACTGGAGTTAATTGTTCTTTACCTTGAACAACCTTAATTTTCGCTGGTACTTCTACAATAGTATCTCCATCTGGATCTTTCACGACTACAGTAACATCTTTTTCACCCGGTGTTGTTCCATCATATGGAGTTGTTTGTCCTTTTGGAGTTTTATATTCAAACGTTGAACCTTCTGGATAATTATCTGGAGTGATACTATCTTGTGGTTTTGGTTTCTTATCATTTTCAGCATTCACAGGGACATATTGTGTCTTAGGTTCTACTACTACAATTGTCG
>NZ_CAUSAI010000015.1:0-36188 GCF_963529685.1 uncultured Gemella sp. | reverse complement strand
TAAAATTACTCATGTCTTCATGGCGGATGAACCAATTGTTAAACCTATTATAGAAATAACGATTTGGCGTGATACTGAAGGGAATGAATTGAAACCGTACGAAGAGGGTAAAAAAGAAGCGTTGGAGTTCAATGGTTATAGATTTGTTGAAACAACACCAAATGATGGAATTACCATTCATTTATATGAAAAAATACAAAAACCGTTTATTCCAGGAGAAAAACCGACTCCACCTACGCCTGAAATTCCTAAACCACAACCAAACCCGGTACAACCACAACCCGAGCCAGAAAAACCAACGCCAGTAGATCCTAACAGACCTATACCAGGCTCACCAACAATTCCTAATGCTGTCCCTGGTAAAGTAACTGAAAAACAACAAGTTAAACGACTTGCAAATACAGGAGCAACAGAAACAAATACAGGTTTAGCAGGATTAGGATTAGCTATGTTAGGAAGTCTATTAGCAGTTGATAAAAGACGTAGAAAAGATGAAGAGTAAAAATTACTAAATCATTAAAAATAATTCTTTGAAATTATCTGTTTAGATAATCGAGAAGTCGAGAAATCTAAGAGTGAATCAAAAGATTCATTTCTTGGATTTTTTGTTTTGGGTAGGATTGTGGGAAATAATGCCCTAAAAATGCTATAATTTTTGTAGGGAAAGTAAGCAAAAAGGAAGTAAGTATGAGAGATAAAAATGATAAAATAAGAATGTACAATTTTGAAAAAATAAAAATGTACAAAAACATCAAAATAGCTCAACTAACAGATTTAGGAAATCCACCTACTTTATTAAATGCGCACGTCTGATAGAAATATTAAAAAAAGCTCAGTTAGAAGGTAGGTTAGAAGAAAGATTAAAGAAATTTTGTGGTTATAAATTATTAATAATAGATGAATTAGGATATCTTCCAATAACCAAAGAGGAATCTAAATTGTTCTTCCAATTAATAGATAGACGTTATGAAAAACATAGCACTATAATAACTACTAATATAAATTTTTCACAGTGGGATGATGTATTTGGCGATCCATTAATCGCTAGTGCAATAGTTGATAGATTATTACACCATTCACATGTAGCTAAAATAACTGGAAATTCTTATAGACTAAAAAATTTTTTCCAAAAGGCAGATGAATAAAATGTACATTTTTATTTTGAATTTTTTTGACATATTTAGATTGACATTTACAATTATTATGTGTTATAGTAATAAATTTAATAATTTTGATATTTATCATATATGCTGGAATATTTTCTTTGAACTGTTAAAAAAGAACAGTCTGCTTAAACATTTTTTGATTCTTTTACTTCCCAATTTATTTGCTAATTAAGTGTGACATAAAAGGAAAACAAAAAAATAAAAGTATATGCCTGAAAAAGATAGATTAGTATTACAAATAGAATTGACATTAAGTCTAAACCTTTAAAATAAGTTTGGGAAATAATAAGAAACTTGACATTATTGGTTTCGGGTACTATAATAGAAGATACATACCATCGGTATGAAAGGAAGGAGATATTATGGCAAGGAATAGAAATCCACATGAAACTAGAAAAAAAATACTAGAAGTTTCTAAAGATTTATTTTTAAAAAAGGGATTTGATAATACCTCTATACAAGATATAATAAATGGATTAGGTGGATTGACAAAAGGTGTTATTTATCATCATTTTGAATCGAAACAAGAAATATTACAATCGATTATTAGAGAAAACAATCAAGAAATTTTAAATTATAATTGGAGAGGAGACACTGGGTTAGAAAAAATACAAAATTCTTTGATGGATGCTTTTTCTAATTTTGAACAACAAAGGCTTGTATATTCTGCTTCGATTAAGCTAAGGAGTCCACGTTTGTTAGGAGAGCAGTATTTAAGCATATTTTCTGATTTTTTACCAGAAATTAGAGAAAGAGTTTATGAAGGTGTTAAAGATGAATCGATTAAAACAGAATATCCAGAAGAGTTAGCTGATTTGATTATTTTAACTTTAAATATTTGGATTGGATTTCAAATTTCTGTTTATTCAGTAGAGGAACTAAAGAGAAAAATGAAATTCATTAAACTTTCGTTTGATGGATTAGGGGTACAATTGATTTCTGATGAAATGATGGAGGTAATTTTCCAATTATTTGGTCACTTAAAAGGTATTAAATAAATAATCTTGGGGTATCCTTGTTAGCAATGATTTTATGTATTTGATATTTTAAAAATAACATACTCAGGTATGTTATTAAAAAACCTACTAACATACCAGCGGTATGTATATTTTTTAGCACTTACATATCAATAGTATGTACAATGTTGTTGTTTGATTAAAACGGTTATTTTAAATATGTATTCAGAATAGTTTAAATAATATAAACTATATTTACTTTTAGGAGGAAAAATCTATGTTGTCGCTTATTAAAATTGAAATAAATAAGGTTTCAAAATCTAAATTATTTTTGGCTTGGTTTGCTACTATATTGATAGTATTAGGTGTCACGGGAATTATAATTATGGGGCTGGGTACGGATAATAAATTGGGAGAATTTGTTGGACAGAGTTCTAATAATTTTAGAATTGCTGATAAATGGGAAAATTGGGCAATTGCAACATCATTGTTTGCAGCTTTATTTACAAAAGCAGCATTTTTAATTTTTGAAGCTTATTTATTGTCTATAATTTTTATTGATGAATTTAAACAAAGAACAATTTTTCAGTTGTTTTCTTACCCTATTTCAAAAATAAAGTTACTATGGGGAAAAGTTATATCGGTGATTTTAATATCATTTATTGCTCATTTTACTGCACATTTAGTTATTCAATTATTAATTAAATTAGTCGCGGTTTTAACTGAATCAAATTATATCCCAGTAGTTAATCAATTAATTAATTTAGTTGGAATTTCGTTTGGGACAGTATTAATTGGGATATTACCTTTTGTTATAGGTATGATTAAGTATTCAACACCTATAACAATGCTTTTAGGACTTGGTTTAGCTGCATTACTATCTAATGCAACTCCGGGGAGTTTGACTAATAATTTTGTTAACAATTCATTATTCTTAATATTTGCTAGCTTCATAAGTATAATTATTGCTTCAGTTTCAATTTATAATATTTCAAGAAAAGATATTAATATCAAGTAGTATAACTTAATTTACTGGAATGAATTGTTTCAGGAATAAAAATGAAATGACTAAAATAAGTAACAGTCTTTTAATAACTACTTTAAAAGAAGAGACTATATAAGTTAGTATTTATACTCCTGAAGAAGAAAATCTCGCATTGAGAGCTGATATAGAAAGAGAGGTATAGAAATGAGAAATGTTGTTGAAATAAAAGAACTTTTTAAAACTATTGATAAGGAAGAAATTTTGAGTGGTATTAATCTTCAAATTGCTGAAGGAGAAATATATGGTTTTTTAGGTCCCAATGGTGCCGGAAAAACAACTTTAATGAAATGTATGTTGTCCTTATCAACTATTACATCTGGTAGTATTGAAATTTTCGGAAAAAATTTACAAGAACACAGAGAGGAAATTCTAAGTCAGATTGGTAGTATTATTGAAACCCCAATTTTTTATGAAAATTGTACTGCAAAAGAAGTCTTAAAAATTCATGCTCAGTATATGGGGGAAAATATAACTGAATCAGATATAACAAGTGTCTTAAGTATGGTAGGATTAAAAAATACTACTAAAAAAGTAAAAGAGTTTTCGTTAGGAATGAGGCAGAGACTTGGTCTAGCTAGAGCTTTTTTAACAAAACCTAGATTATTAATCTTAGATGAACCAATTAATGGTTTGGATCCAATAGGAATTCAAGAAATTCGAAATCTTTTGCTGATGCTTTCTAAGGAACACGGAATTACAATATTAATCTCAAGTCATATCTTATCCGAAATTTCACAGATAGCAGATAAGATTGGTGTTATAAAAAATGGAGAAATGATTGAACAAATCTCTATGAAAGAAATTATGAGAGAAAATATTGACTTAGAAGAATATTTTATGTCGCATTTTCTAAATAAAATTTAATAATTATAAGGTGGATTAAGAATGAAACAATTAATAAAAAACCATAAAATGTTTTATTATGTTTTCATGATCTTTAATATGCTAGTCCCTTTAACTAATATTGCCTTTGCTTATTCTATTAAAGATATTATCGATAGTGGAATATCCCAAAATAGAGAAGCACTAACTGAAGCTATATTAGTTGGGGTTGCTGTTATTTTCTTCTATGCTGGTCTTAATTTCATATCTCTTCGATTGAGAAATAAACTTGTTAGGGAAATTATGTCAAGATATAAAAACAAGGTGTTTCAATCAATTTTAGATAAGGATTATAGAGAATTTTCTAAGGAGAAATCAGGAAAATATATTTCTATATTGACTGAAAATATGAAGAAAATTGAGCAGGACTATTTGTACCAGTATTTTAATATTTCAAAAAACTTTTCCTTGATGATTTTCTCACTAATAGCCATGTTTATAGGTAACTGGTTTTTAACTTTATTGGTTATCATTGCCAGCATTATTCCAATGATAATTTCAGGAGTTATAGGAAGAAAGCTAGCTGCTTTACAAAATGGTGCTATTATTGCAGATCAGAAGTATTTAGCTAAGGTTAAAGATATTCTATCAGGTTTTCTGGTTATTAAAAGTTTTAATGTAAAAGAGGTTATTCGTCAAGATTACAGTCGTAAAAGTGAAAAATTGGATGAGATATATTTTATGAAAGGGAAATTCGATATTTTGACTAATGTTATTTCTCAGCTTTCAGGGATGATTGTATTTTTAGTAGCCTTTGGTGGAGGAATGTATCTCGTCTTCGATGGTCATACCACAATTGGAAGCGTAACAGCTATTGTTCAACTAGTCAATTTTGTAGTAATGCCACTAAATGAAATTGGTATAGGAATAAGTAAATTCCGTGAAGGGGAGGCAACACTAGGTTCATTTAAGATGAAGGATGTATCCGAACTTCAAACTGGTAAAACGAAAGAATATTTTGATGATGTTATTTCTTTTTCAAATATTGATTTTTCTTATCCTAATTCTGAAGAAAAAATTTTTAATAATTTATCTTTGAATATTAAAAAGGGCGAAAAAATTGCAATCGTAGGTATGTCGGGGAGTGGAAAATCAACTTTACTCAATCTATTATTACGTTTTTACGATGTAACAAGTGGGAATATTTCAATTGATAATCAAGATTTGCAAGATATTTCGTCAGAAAGCCTGTATAATTTAATGACTGTTGTTCAGCAAGACGTTTATATTTTTGATGATACTTTAAGTTCTAATATTACTCTTAATCAACCTTTTACAGAAGATGATATAAAACAAGCTATACAGCAATCTGGGTTAGAAAATTATATTTTAGAAAATGAATTAGGTCTACAAACTTTATGCGGAGAGAATGGATCAAATTTATCCGGTGGACAAAAACAGAGACTTAGCATTGCTCGTGCTTTAATTCGTAAAACACCAATCTTATTATTAGATGAGGCTACTTCATCTTTGGATAATCAAGTTACTACTGAAATTGAGAATTCAATCTTGAAAATCCGAGATTTGACAACTCTTGTTGTTACACATAAGTTAAATGAAACTATTTTGAAAAAATATGATAGAATTATTTTTATGAAAGACGGTGTCATTGTTGAAGATGGTATTTTTGACGACTTGATGTATAGGGAAGGTGAGTTTTATAAGTTACTTAAGTTAAGTGTATGATTTTGATAGTGAAAAATATAATATTATAAAATGTAAATCAAAATTAACGAGTTGATTGTGAATTGCTCAATGATTTAAGAGTATAGTTCATATATTTAAGAAATCTGTTTAATGTTATATATTTACTTATAATACTGATAATCTCTATCAGTTAAATATATTTGTTGTTTTACAAGTATTAGTGTATAATTTTAAATGAAATAATACATACTTTAGGAGAACAAGAATGAAGTTAGAAGATTTTACAGAACAGGAGCAAGAACAGATTAAAAAAGGTCTTACTTTTTCAGTAATTAGTGATAAAGAAACTGCAGAAAGAATACTTTCATTAGTTCCACAAGAATGGATAAAGAAAATTCCGTTTTTTGTAAGAAAACATGCGAATACTCGTACAGTTAAGAGAATTTCTATTGAATATCCTGAACTTTATGCAGCAGCTCAACGAGAAGGTGAGTGGCCAGAAAAAGAAAAAGAAGAACTACGTAAAGTTATTACGGAGATTTTCCAAGAAAAAATGAATAAACACAGTATAAGATAGTTAAGTATTCATTTGAGTATCGGTGTATATTTTTATATAATAATAAAGGCAAGCACTGATATTACAATTTAAGATGAGAAAAGAAGATGAACAGATATTGATATGTACCCATTTTACTTGATAAACCAGTAAAATGGGTGCATATCATTTCTCCGCAATCATTTAAGAGTCACTACTTTTTTGCCATGGGGAAGAGGGGTTAATGCTTGATGATTTCAGATATATGTATTATAATATAGAGATGTAAAATAGTATTTTATAATTGCATGTGATTTTATAAGGAGGAAGCTATGTCTAGAAATAAAAACCACTCATCAAGAAAAGTTATAGTAGCTATTACTGGTGCTTTAATGGGTATTGTTGCTGGTTCAGTAGGGACAGTGTATGCTCAAGGTAATGATATTAACTCTGGTGTAGAAATGAGAAATAAAGAAACAGAAGACCATTTAAATAATCTCAATAATTTAAATGAAATAGCTTCAAAAAGCATAGAGAAAGCATCAGAATTACTAAACTATGAAAAAAATGAAAAGAATATTATTAATGAAAAAATTGATTGGGAATTCATAGATGGGAGAGAATTTTTAAATCAGATAATATCTAATGTTGAAAACGCTGATAAAGAACAAAAAATTAAAAGAATGTGGCTGACTACGATTAATGAATTATTAGCAATATATCCTGAGAATGAAAATCTGCGTAAAATAAAAATTATTTTAGAAGAAGATATAAAAAAAGACGAGAACTCTTCTGAGAATAAAAAAGAAAATCAGGAAGTGCCAAAAGCAGAAGATAAGAAAGAAGTAAAAAAAGACGAGAACTCTTCTGAGAATAAAAAAGAAAACCAGGAAGCGCCAAAAGCAGAAGATAAAAAAGAAGTAAAAAAAGATGAGAACTCTTCTGAGAATAAAAAAGAAAACCAGGAAGCGCCAAAAGCAGAAGATAAGAAAGAAGCAAAAAAAGACGAGAACTCTTCTGAGGGTAAAAAAGAAAACCAGGAAGCGCCAAAAGTAGAAGATAAGAAAGAAGCAAAAAAAGACGAGAACTCTTCTGAGGGTAAAAAAAGAAACGAAAAAACTCCAAAATCAGGTGATAAAAAAGAAATCCCTAAAAAACAAACTGTTCCTGAAAATAAAAATGAGGAAACTAATAAAGAGGATACAAAAGTAACTTCAGATACGAATAAATCGGTTAATGATGTTGCGGTGAATAATCATGTTTTAACAGCGAAATTATCAGGGCGTGATGTTACTGTATCTTTTGATAAAAACAAGATAAAAGCTGATGAAGTATTTGTAGGAGCTATAAATGATGAAAATTTAAATAAAGAAATTATCAACAAATTGGGCAATGAATATAAAGTTGTCGAAGTTTTTGAAATTCACTTTAAAAAGGATGGTAAAAAGCTAGATAGTGATGTCCAACGTACAGTAAAAGTATCTGTAGTTAAAAATAATGACGCAAAACTAGAAGTGTATCATATAGCAGATAACAATGTTTTAGAAAAAATTGATAGCAACTTCACTGATGGAGTTGTAGAATTCAAAATAAAACATTTTAGTAAATTTGCTATTTTAGAGAGAATAAGAGTAGGGACAAAAGATCTCGAAAGTCGTGTTCAGATAGTGACTCCAGTAAAAGCGGAGTATAACGAAGAAAAAATAGCAACTACAAAAAATAGTAATGTTAACAATAAAAAAGAGAATGAAGATCTGCCAAAAACAGGATTAGAAACAACTGAGGCGCTTGGCAGTGCATTGTTAGCTTTAGGAGCTGCAATAGCAATTAGAAGAAGACAAATGCAATAAGAATTACATATTTGTAAAATTCAGTTATAAGTAAGTTATTAAAATAAACTCGAAAAGTAGGAGGAAATCTTAGTTTCGAGTTTATTTTGTTGGTTCTTCGGGTTATCTATAGTTCTTTATCAATCTTAGGGATAAAGTTTAAATTAAAACCTCTAATTTATTATAATATATTTTTGTTGTGTAGAAAGACGCTCTGTTTTTACTGAAGATATTATCGTTTTTCATTCGCACAACAGGTCGATTCTGTTGACAATATTTGTATTTACTCGTCTTTTATAGTAAAATATAACATGATGTTCAATAAGGAGACAGCTATGTTAAAAAAGAAAATGTTTCAACTTTGTGTTGAATTGACGAATGGAAATATGAGCTCAAAAGCTCTAAAAAAATTAACAAAATCTAATTTAAGTAGATTAATGATTCAACCTTTTGCTAAGGTATATGATATTAATACCGATGAGATTTTAGATGAAATTGATGACTTTAAAAATCTTAATGAGTTTTTTATTAGAAAATTACATCCAGATGCTAGACCGATTAATCAAGATGAGGATGCTTTAGTTAGCCCAACAGATGGAGTTATTTCAGAGATAGGCACTATCAGTAATGAGAGAACATTTGTTGTTAAGAATCAAGTTTATAATGTTCAAACCTTGGTTGGAGATAGTGAACTTGCTGATAAATATAAAGATGGGACGTATATGATAATATATCTTAGCCCTAAGAATTATCATCGTATACATTTTCCTATGAATAGCCATGTTGTAGATGCTTATAGCTTAGGAAAATATTCATACCCAGTTAATAATCTTGGACTAGAATTAGGAGAGAATATTCTGAGCTATAATTATAGACAAGTATATAAATTAAATGGAAAAATTAATTATACTATGATACCAGTAGGAGCACAAAACGTTAACTCAATTATTCCAACATACGAGAGTATTTATGTTAAAAAAGGTGATGAGTTAGGATATTTTGAGTTTGGTTCTACAGTTGTATTATTATTTGAAAAAAATAATATTCTTCTTGAGGAAAATTTGGAAAATAGAGAAATCAAGATGGGAGAGAAAATAGCGACTATTTTATAGGCTATTAGTGATAAAAAATGGTATTAAGAAGATATTTTTCACCTGATGATTTTGTAGAAAAGTATGAGTTTATTGATGTTGAATATATGAATATGCACAATAAGAAGGTTATTCTTTCAGATTTAGATAATACTCTTATTTCTTGGGATAGTAAAAAAGATACTAAAGAGTTAAATAAGTGGTTAAAAAAGATGAAAAAAGCTGGTTTTGATATTATTGTCGTATCAAATAATACTGAAGAGCGAGTGGAGGAATTCTGTCGTAAGTTGAATCTTCAGTATGTTGCGGGAGCTAAAAAACCTTTAACAATTGGGTTTAAGAAAGCTCTTAGAAAGCTAAATAGAAAACCAGAAGAAGCGATTATTTTAGGAGATCAGGTATTAACTGATGTGTTGGGTGCCAAGAGTTTTGGTGCTATGAGTGTTTTAGTTAAGCCAATTTCTAAGACAGATGCTTTTAAAACTAGAATTAATAGATTTTTTGAAGCATTGATAATACATAATTTAACTAGAAGAAAAGCATTTCCTAAAATGAAAAAAGTAGGTTATAGATTGAAACATAAGAAAGAGAACAATGGAGGATATATTGAGTAATAGAGTTTATTGTATAGGTTGTGGTGTTGAGATTCAAAGTGAGGATCAAAACAAACAAGGTTACTTGCCGAAAAGCGTTGTAGAAAAAAGTATTGATGGCAATTTAGTTTGTAAAAGATGTTTTAGACTGAAAAATTATAATGAGGTATCGGATGTTCAACTAGGTGCGGAGGATTTCTATCAACTTATTAAAACACTGTCAAAAAAAGATGCGTTGATAGTTAAGATTGTTGATATATTTGATTTTTCTGGAAGTTGGATTGAGGATGTCGTCGATATTGTAGGAAATAACAAGGATATTGTACTAGTAGCTAATAAGTTAGATTTATTACCTAAGTCTGTTAAGCAAAATAAAGTTAAACAATGGTTATTTAAAATGTTAAAAGCTAAGGGTATTAAGGTAAAAGATATTCTTTTAATTAGCGCTATTAAAAATCAGGGTGTTGAAGAGGCTGCTGGTCGTATAGATGAGCTTCGTAATGGTAAGGATGTATATATTGTAGGAGCAACAAATGTTGGTAAATCTACATTTATTAATAAACTTATCGAACTTACAACAGGAGACAAGAATGTTATTACAACTTCTCATTTTCCAGGTACAACACTAGGAATGATAGAAATCCCCCTAGATAGAGCTACTAGTATTTATGATACACCGGGTATTATATTAGATTATGATATTGCGCATTATTTAGATGCTCAAAGTTTGAAATTAGTAATGCCTAAAAAAGAAATTAAAGCACGTGTATTCCAGTTAAATGCTGAACAAAGTTTATTTTTTGGTGGAATGGCAAGAATGGATTTTGTAGAAGGGGAACGTCAAAGTTTCACACTATATGCTTCAAATTTGGTTGAAATACATCGTACAAAACTTAGCAATGCAGATCAACTGTTTGAAAAGCATTTAGGAACACTATTGAAACCACCTTTTGAGGATAATATTTCTATTTTCAATAAACAAGTTAAGAAAAGTTTCACAATTGATAGTAGAAAGATGGATATTGTAATTTCAGGATTAGGTTGGATTACTGTTAATAGTGATAGTGGATGTAAGATAGATATTCATGTACCAGAGGAAATCGAAGTATTTATACGTGAATCGATAATATAGTAAAAGAAAAGAGGATAAGATGTTAAAAGGAAAACAAAAAAGACAACTAAGAGCATTAGCACATCATTTATCGCCAATCTTCCAAGTTGGAAAATCAGGTGTAAATAGTGATATGATTCAAGGGATTAGAGATGCGTTAGAAAAACGTGAATTATTAAAAGTAAGTATTTTACAAAATTGTGAAGAGGATAAAGATGAAGTAGCAAAAATTTTATCTGAGCGTACTTCTTCTGAATTAGTTCAAGTAATTGGACATACAATCGTTTTATATAAGCAAAGTTCTAAAGAAAAGTATAGAAAAATTGAGTTGGTGAAGTAATATGTCGATTGCACTTTATGGTGGTAGTTTTGATCCAATACATATAGGTCATCTAATTACTGCTGAAACTGCGCTAGAAACTTATAATTTAGAGAGGGTTATTTTTATTCCTTCATATATTACTCCATTAAAGGATCGCAAACTCGAAGCTAGCGACAAAAATAGATTTGAAATGACAAAACTAAGTACTAAAGATAATATGAAATTTGAAGTTAGCGACTTTGAAATTTCGAATGAGGGAGTTAGTTATAGCTATAATACCGTTAAATATTTTAGTGAATTATATAAAAATGAAAAAATTTATTTTATTATTGGGACAGATAGAGCGAAAGATTTAAAAAAATGGTATAATATAGATGAACTATTAAAACTAGTAACTTTTGTTTTTGTAGCTCGAGATGAAGAAGATTTATATAAGATAGTTGATGGGGATGTATTTTATAAATCCATAAGTTATGAGATTATGAAATCGCCGATAATTGAGATAAGTTCTAGTTTGATTAGGGATAAAATAAAAAATAAGAATAGTATTAAATATATGATAACAGATGAATGTAGGTCATATATAGAGGAGTTGGGTTTATATGGAATTTCAAGAGATTCAAAATAAAGTAAAAGAGTTATTACCAGAAAAAAGATATGAGCATACCTTAAGGGTAGTCGAAGTGGCTAAAAATTTAGCAAAAATTCATGGAGCTAATGTAGAACAAGCAGCGTTGGCAGCCTTATTGCATGATGTTTGTAAACCTATGGATGAGGTACTGATGAAGAAGTATGTGATTTTACATAATTTAGATGTGAATTTACTAGATTATCCAGTAGAGGTGCTTCATGGTCCTGTAGCAAGTGCATATATTGAGGAAAAGTTTGATATTGAAGATGAAGAGGTTAAACTTGCTGTTGCCAACCATACATTTGGTAGAAAGTACATGACTTTATTAGAAAAAATTATCTTTATCGCAGATTACACAGATCCACAAAGAAAGCACCCTCATTTAGCAGAGGTGACAGAAGTGTCTCAATATGACTTAGATGAAGCGGTAAGACTTGCTGCGAAGTACACATTGGTATATTTAATAGACAATGATGAAAGAATTTATCCTTCGTTATTAGAATGTTATAACTATTATAATATTAAAAATTATCGTGTAGGATTTAAAGAAAAAAATAAAGATAAAATCTTGGCAGATGAAAAAACAATTACTATTAGAAATAAAAGTGAAGCGCACTTTAAAAAAGGTGATTTATTAGAAGCTACGACTTATGAAGACCCTGATACAGTGTTTGCTACATTAGAAGTTGATCTAGTTAAACCTGTAACAAGAGACACTTTAACAGAGCGTTACGCAAAATATTATGGTGTTACTCTAGATCAATTAATCGATAAACTAGCTAAGAGATACCCAGAAGATGACATACTATACGTAGTAATGTTCCATATTATAAAAAAATAAATAAAGAAAGAGGATGAAAATGGAAGTAGAAAACTTATTAAAAATTGTTGTAGATGCATGTGACGATAAGCATGGTTATGATATCGTTGCTTATGATTTAACTCAAGCAGGAGTATTATATGATTATTCTGTAATTTGTCATGCACCTACAAATAGACAAGTAGAAGCAATTGCACAAGAAGTTAGAGAACAAGTATTAGAAAATGGCGGAGAAATTCATAGTACAGAAGGTCTAAGAGAAGCTAAATGGATTCTTATGGACTTAGGAGATGTTGTAGTAAATATCATGACTCGTGACGATAGAGAATACTATGAGTTAGATGCACTATTTGAGAAATATCCTATAAAAGGTGTTTAATTATGTACGAAAATTTAAGTATTGTTTATGATAAACTAATGGATGTCGATTACGATGCTTATAAAAATATTATTGATCAAGAATTAGAAGATAGAGAAAATCTTCTAGTTCTTGATTTAGGTTGTGGTAGTGGTACAATGCTACCAACGCTGAAAAAATATGGACAAGTATTCGCGGTAGACAATAGTGAACAAATGTTAGCGATAGCTAGTGAAAAAGTTCCTGGTTGTAATTATTTTGCGATGGATTTATTAGAAATTTCATCGTTAAATATGGAATTCGATTTTGTACTAAGTGCATTTGATGTTTTTAATTATTTATCAGACTTTGAAGAGTTTAAACGGGGGTTAAAAGAAGTATATTCATCTTTAAAAGAAGGTGCGAAATTTGTTTTTGATATGCATACGCCAAAAAAAGTCATAGATATGTTAGAAAAACAAGTTTTTGGTTATGAAGATGAAGAAATTAGTTATTTATGGTTTACATATGAAACTGAAAATTCACTAGAAGTTGAGAGTGAACTTTCATTTTTCATAAAAGAAAATAATGGTTTATATAAAAAACTAGAGCAGTTTCATTCGCAAAGAACTTATGAAATTGAAGAAGTTTTTACAGAGATAAATAATATCGGTTTTAAAGTTAAAGATTATTTCTGTGACTTTGAAAAAAATAATAAAAATTATGCTGAATCAGATAGAATAATTTTTGTTTTGGAGAAGTAAAATAATAATAAGAATTCTTGTAGAATTGTATATACTAGAGTATGAGATAATATCTAAAATATGTGAGTGAACGAGATATGAATACGAAAAATCTTATTATAAAATTATACTAAGTATGTGAGATAAACTGATTCAAGCATAATTAAAACAGTTATTAGAAATTCAATTAAGAACAAGTCTCAAAAGTCCTAAATATTAAAAAGTTTATATGAGAATGCATAGACGCAGTGGGTTATTGATATTCAAACCGGCTTTATAAAATTTTTTTAGATATTTAATAAGCTTTGTGGGGGTGACTCGACAAAATAGATTTCTCCGAAATCACGATTTTTGAGTCACTCCTTTTTTATGAATTGACATTATATGGTTAAAATAGTATTATAGTTACAGATGTAACTGATAAAAAAGGATGATTTTAAATGGAGATTAATATTTCAGAAGCTGAATGGGAAGTAATGAGAGTGGTCTGGAGTAATCAAGAAACTACCAGTAAGTTTGTTATTGATACGCTAGGCGAAGAAAAGTCATGGACTGCCTCAACGATAAAAACATTGTTATCAAGATTAGTTGAGAAGGGATTTATATCTACAAGAAAGCAAGGGAATAAGTTTTTATATTCAGCAAAGTGTGTAGAAGATGAGTGCTTGGATATATTGACACAAAATTTTTTAGAAAGAATATGTGAAAGAAGGACACATATTATTGTTAAGAATATAATCGCAACTGATAATTTGAGTAAGAGTAATATTGATGAAATTATTAAATTATTACAAGAAAAGAGAAAAACAGCAGAAGAGGTTATTACTTGTAAGTGTCTAAAAGGGCAATGTAGTTGTGCTGCAAAACATGGGTAAGAAGGGGATAAGAAATGGAAAATGAAAATAGAAAAATACTTATAACAGGGGCTTCTAGCGGTTTGGGACGTGAGTTAGCTCACCAATTTGCTCAAAAAGGAAATGTTGAATTGATTCTAGTTGCTCGTAGAAAAGAGGCTTTAGAAAAAGTTGCCAAGAAATGTGAAACTTTTGATAATGTAAAAACAAGAGTATTTAGCGTAGATATTGGTTCACAAGATCAGGTGGATCAACTTCTTTCAGTAGTAAATGATGTTGACATTCTTATCAATGGAGCTGGATACGGTATTATGAAAGATTTTAGCGAATTTTGTGATGCTGATGTGGTTAATATGTTTGATACTAATGTAATAGGAACAATACAATTAACTACTGAAATAGCTAAAAGAATGAGAGAAAGAAAGATTGGGACTATAGTTGCAATCGCGTCTATAGCCGGGAAAATTGCTACTCCTAAAAGTTCGGTCTACTCAGCGACTAAATTTGCCCTTATTGGATATTTTAATGCGTTAAGATTAGAACTTAAAAAAGATAATGTTCATGTAATGACAGTTAATCCTGGACCAGTTGCGACGAATTTCTTCAATATTGCAGATGAAGATAAGAGTTATCAAAAATCATTGGGTGGTAAGACACTAACTCCAAAATTAGTCGTTAGTAAGATTATTAAAGGGATAGATAAGAAAAAACGAGAGGTTAATTTACCGTTTAAATTAGTTTTAGCGGTTAAAATTAGTCAATTGTTCCCTAGATTAAGTGATAGAATGCTGTTAAATATGTTTAAATAAAATAATTTTGTCGTAAAAATTAATAATAGATAGATTAAATAAAGGATTTAGTTTTGTAGGAAAAATTAAATTCTTTATTTTTTATTACAATTTATAATCTATAAATTTTTAAATTCAAATCTAAATTCACAGAAAATATATGAAAACTTTTTTAAAATATATTGACAAGAGTTTATTAAGTTGATATACTAAAGTAACAAAATTAAAATTACACTTTGAAAAGAAGAGTAGTAGTGGATGTTTGCTTAGAGAGTCTCGGTAGGTGAAAGGAGATCAAAGTTGATACTATGAAGATGGTCTTTTCGTGTTAGTAGTTGAATAGTTAAACTACTACGGGTAGCCCGTTATAGCTAGGAGTATAAAGATAATAGTATCTTAGTACTTTTTGAGTTGGTATTTGTGAAAATACTATAAATCAAGGTGGTAACACGTTAATAGATACGTCCTTGTAGAAGAAATTCTTCTACAAGGACTTTTTTCTTTGTGTAGAAATAGTGAGGTATATTTATGAGAAAAAATAATAAAAAAATAACAAAAGTTGTTAGTTCTAGTTTGGCTTTAACATTATTATTAGCTGGTTGTGCAACTAATCAAAGTAAGAAAACAGGAGATATTACAAAACCGGCTGTTGAGTTTAAAACTTCTGTTCAAAATGACGGCAATGCAGTAGCGGATAGTCATTTAAAAGTAGGTATCTTATCTGCTGATCCACTTACAGGAATGTTTAACCCTATATTTTTCTTACAAGCAACGGATTATTATATTATGAGAGATACAATGCTATATACATTTGCATTGGATAAGGATTATAGATTAAAACAAGATGATGCTAATGCACCTGCGAAATTCCACTTGGATAAAGAGAAAAAAGAAGCGACAATTACTTTAAGAAAAGATTTAAAATGGAATAATGGAGAAGATGTTACAGCTGAAGATATTATCGCTACATATAACTTAATGGGGAATCCTAAATATGTTGAAAACATTAGATATTCTTCTGATTATGAAGTGATTGAAGGTATGAAAGAATACCATGAAGGGAAAGCTTCATCTATTAAAGGTATAGTTAAGAAAGATGACAAAACTGTAGTAATTAAGTACACAGATGTTAGACCATCACTACTTTGGGGTAACGGATTTATATCTACATTTTTAAATAAATCACAAGTAGAAGAGGCTTCTAAAGATTTCGCTAAATTCTCTGGTGCTAATTTAAATACAAAACCATTATCATATGGGCCATATTATTTAGATAAACAAATTAATGGAGAAAGTGTTTTAGCAAAACAAAATCCTCATTTCTATGATAAAGCTAAAGTAAAAGTTAAAGAAATAGAATTCAAAGCTGTATCGCCATCACAAGCAGCATCGGTTATTAAAAATGGAGATGTAGATTATATTAGATCTCTTAATCCGAATATTTGGGAAGGCATAAAAGATTCTAAAAATGGAGATGTTTTAGGTCAAACAGATCTTTATGTATCGTATGTAGGATTCAAACTAGGAAAATTCGATAAAAAAGAAGGAAAAGTATTAACTGACACAAATGGGAAATTAGGAGATGTTAAGTTAAGACAAGCCTTTGGTTATGCTGTTGATTGGGATCAAATTAATAGTAAATTATTTAAAGGATTAAAATATACTCCGACAGGTTCTGGATTCTTCCCACCGAGAATAGAATTAGCAGTAAATCCTAACGGTAAAAAATTCAAAAAAGACGTAGAAAAAGCTAAAAAATTATTAGATGAAGCGGGTTATAAAGATACTGATGGAGATGGATTACGTGAAAATAAAAACGGAGAAAAATTAGTATTTAATTATGCTGCAAGAAATACTGGAAGTGATATAGATCAAGCATTAGCTGATAATTTCATTAAATCATGGAAAGAAGTTGGTTTAGATGTTAAATTAGTAGATGGTAAACTATTATCACCAAAAGATTGGGCAACAAGAGTACAAGCTGATGATCCTTCTATAGATATTTTCCAAGGAGCTTGGGGATTCTTCAATAATCCAAATCCTAACTATATAGCGGGTGGAACTTCAAAATTAAACTTACCAAGATATATTGATGAAACTTTAACGAAAGACTTGGATGCAATTGATTCAAAAGACTCATTCGATGATAATAAAATTAAAGAGGCATTCAATAAATTTGACAATGACTTTGCTGAGATTGCTCCATGGTTACCATTAAGTTGGAGTACAGATATAGTATGGGTTAATAAACGAGTTAAAAATATAGATCTTAAAAAATATAATACTTTTGATCAACAATTTTATGAACTTGAATTAACTTCAGATAAAGGTATTAAAAACTAAAAATAATAGTGCTAGATTGGGACTGCCTTAAATGTCCTAAATAAAAAAGTTTGTAAAAAAATCCTAGATATAGTGGTTTGTTGATATCAAAATTCGTTTTATGAAAGCTTTTTAGATGTCTAATAAACTTTGTGGGGTGACTTACTAAAATCTTGTTTTTTCAAAATCATGATTTTTGAGTCACTCCCTTTTTCACAATGATAATAAATACTATTAGATGGAAAAATTTTTTTGAATATGATAAAATAAAGTATTGAGAAATCAACGATTAAATTTCTAATGAAAGAGATTAAAGGAGATTATATGATTAATAAATTAGGATGGAAAATTGGTGGAGAACAAGGTGAAGGTTTAGAAAGTACTGCCGAGATATTCTCTACTGTAGTAAATACATTAGGTTACCATATGTATTCTACAAGAGATTTCGCAAGTCGAATTAAAGGTGGACACAGTAATAGTAAAATTTGTATTTCAGAAGAAAAAATAAATGTTATTGACTATAAGACAGATATACTTATAGCATTTGACCAAGCTACACTGGATAGCTATATCCCAGAACTGGATGAAAACAGTATTATTATTGCGGATGCTAAAATTAAACCTGAAATTTCGGAAGAAATTAAAGGCTTAGTAGCAATATTCCCAATTACAGATTTAGCAAAAGAGATTGCTAATCCAATAATTAAAAACATTATTACACTTGGAATTTGTTCAGCATTATTAGATATAGATTCAAAATTATTCTACGATATGATTGAATCTAAATTCTCTAGTAAAGGTGAAGAAATTGTAAATACTAATATTCAAGCTTTTGATAAAGGTCGTGAAATTATGAGTGAATTCATGGCTGAGAATAATATAAATGATAAATATTATCTTAAAAAATTAAATCCAACTCATAAGAACATGTGGTTGATCGGTAACCATGCAGCAGGGCTTGGGGCTTTAGTTGCGGGATGTAGACTTTATGCAGGATATCCTATTACACCGGCTACAGAGATAATGGAATATTTATTTGATAAACTTCCAACGGTTAATGGTGCTTATATTCAGACTGAAGATGAGATTGCTGCATTAGGTGTAGCTATTGGTGCTAATTTTGCAGGGGTGCGAGCTATGACTGCAACTTCTGGACCTGGTATCTCGCTTATGACTGAGTTTTTAGGAATGGCTGCGATGGCAGAACAACCAGTTGTTATTGTAGATGTTCAAAGGGGTGGACCTTCTTCAGGTCTTCCAACTAAGACTGAACAATCTGATATTTTTCACGCCGTATATGGTGGAACAGGGGATGCTTCTCGTATTGTATTGGCTCCTACATCTGTGGAAGATTGTTTCTATATTATGATTGACGCGTTTAATATGGCAGAAAAATATCAAACTCCAGTTATTGTTTTAATGGACTTACAATTAGGAATGAACAAAGAAACAGTCCCTAGCTTTGATTTTAGCAGAGTTCAAATTGATCGTGGAAACTTATTAAAACAAGAAGAAATTACTGAAGAAGATATTATCTATTTCAAACGTTATACTACTGATGTGCTAGTTTCTAATAGAACAATTCCTGGTCAAAAAGGTGGAATTCACAATGCAAATAGTTATGAACACTCTGTTGTTGGATTACCTTCAGAAGTTAAACGAAACACGGTACGTCAAAAAGAAAAACGTGCTAACAAGATTGAATCAGCATTAGTTGAAAGACCATTTGTATTGAATGAGTATAATGATGAAAAAGATATTCTATTAGTAGGTGTTAATTCAACTTATGGAGTATTAAATAAAGCAGCTAAGCAACTAAAAGAACAAGGTATGAAGATTGATACTATGCAAATTCGTCAAATTTATCCAGTTGCTCAAGCTGTTCGTGATACATTTGATAAATATAGAAAAATATATATTGTTGAACATAACCACAATAAACAATTGCGTACGGTAATTGCTAGTAAGTACCATAATTCAGAAAAAATTGCAAGTTTACTAAAATATGATGGAGATATTTATTATACTCATCAACTTGTTGAGCAACTACTAGAGGAGGAGAAATAATTTGAAAGTAACATTAAAAGATTATAAAAATGATGTTAAGCCCGATTGGTGTGCAGGTTGTGGAGACTTCTCGGTACTTGCGGGTATAAATAGAGCGGTAGTAAATTTGGGAATTAAACCTGAGAATGTTGTAATCTCTGCGGGGATTGGATGCTCTGGGAAGATTAGTGGATATACAAAAGCATATGGAGTTCAAGGATTACATGGACGTTCGCTTCCGGTAGCTCAAGGGATAAAACTAGCTAACCAAGATCTAACAGTTTTTGCTATGGGTGGAGATGGAGATGGATATGCCATAGGTATAGGTCACGCTGTTCACGCTATGAAACGTAATGTAAATATGACTTATGTAGTAATGGATAACCAACTTTATGCTTTAACTAAAGGTCAAATGTCACCTAAATCTGATGAAGGTTTGATAACAACTACAACATTAGAGGGTGTAATGGAAAAACCATTATCAGCGATGAAAATTGCCTTATCTTGTGAGGTTACCTTCCTAGCTCAAGCCTTTACAGGTGATATGAAAGAAATGATGCAAATTTTTGAAGAAGCTATCAATCATGATGGATTTTCATTGGTCAATGTATTTAGCCCATGTAAAACATATAACTACAAAAATACACCGGCTTGGTACAAAGAGAATTTGACAAAACTTTCTGATATTGAAGGTTATGACAATACTAATAAATTAGAAGCGTATCGAGTGCTAGAAGAGTACAATGACCTTGTAACAGGTGTAATTTATAAAAACGAGAAGAAACCTCATTACGAAGATATTTTACGTAATTATAAACGAGATGAGCCAATTGCTTACCAAAACTTAGAATTTAGTGAAGAAATGTTTAACGCGTTATGTGATGAGTTCAGATAAGAGGTAAAATATGAAACTTAAAAAGATATTAGTTCCATTAGCAGTAGCTTATGCGGGATATCGTATTTATCAAAAAACAGAAGAACAAGAATTAGACAACGACCATATAGACAGATGTAGAAACAAGCTAATCGCATTAGGATATAGTGTTGTTGATAGTTATACGCTAAATTTAAAAGAAAATTCATATTTAATGTTCTATTTTGAAAATGACAATATTCAGTATGAAGTCCGTTATGATAAAGAAAGTGAAACAATAGAGTATATAAAAGAGGTATAAGAAAATGAGTAAATCAATAGAAAGATTCAGAGAATTAACAATGTTAGATGGTACATCAGGATTTGAAAGTGAGATTTCAAAATATTTAGAAGAAAATCTATCTAAGTACGCTGATGAGATTAAGTTCGACAATCTTGGTGGAATCTATGCTATTAAGAAATCGAAAAAAGAGAACGCTAAAACAGTTATGATAGCTGCTCATATGGATGAAGTAGGATTCATCGTAACTAAGGTATTACCGAATGGTATGCTTAAATTTGAAACACTTGGTGGTTTTAGAGAAGATGTTCTTCTAGCTCAAACTTACACAGTAACTTCGTATGAAGGAAAAAAATTCACTGGAGTAATAGGGTCAATTCCTAAGCACTTCACTGCGGGGGTTGCACAGAATGTGAAAATTAGTGATATGACTATTGATGTAGGTGCAGCTTCAAGAGAAGAAGCATTAGAAATGGGAATTAGAGAAGGTGCGTTCGTTACTCCAAAAACAACTTTTGAACAACTTACTGAAAACAGATTTATGAGTAAAGCTGTTGATAACCGTTATGGTTGTGTAATTATTACGGAAATCTTGGAGCAATTTGCTGATAAGGAGCTAGACTTCAACTTAGTAGCTTGTGCCACTGTTCAAGAAGAGGTAGGTCTACGTGGTGCAACAGTTGCTGCTAATATGATTAAACCTGATGTATGTTTTGTTGTGGACTGTAGTCCGGCAAACGATATGGATGGTAAAGAAACAAGCAATGGTCGCTTAGGAGAAGGATTCTTAGTAAGATTAATAGATAGAACTATGGTACTTCGTGCGAATATGAGAGAAAAAATCGTAGCTCTTGCTGAAGAAAATGGAATAAAATACCAATACTTTACTTCACCAGGTGGAACAGATGCTGGTAATATTCACCAAGCATTAAATGGAGTTCCAACTACTGTAATCGGTATATGCGCTCGTTACATTCACACGCATAACGCAGTATTTGATATTCGAGACTACTATGCTGCTAAAGCAATTCTAGGGAAACTAATTGAAACTATCGATGATAAATTTATTGAAGATGTAAGAAAATAAGATAATACTGTGGATAGAAAATTTTTCTATCCACAGTATTATCTTTTTCGTTTGCTTCTTCTATATTGTTGAGGTTCTTCCTCGTAATAGTTATTGTTATTTTCATATATGGGATCTAAAGGATGAGAATTATTACTATATTGATTTTCTTCGTATTCTTCTTCGTAGTTTTCGTAATATTCATCTTCCATATACTCTTCATGAATAGTGGCGTTTATCTTAACAATAATTCCGAAGAGAATACTGTTAGCTATTAATGAACTACCACCATAACTTATGAATGGCATACTAATACCTATTACTGGAATTATACTTAGTGTAGAAAAAATATTAGTGAAAAATGAGAAGCAAAAGCTACAAATAGTTAGAAGAATAAAATAATAACTATAGTTACCTTGTTCACACTTTTTCATTATGTTGAATAACCTTAGTATAAATAAAAAGAAGATAAATAAAAATATTGATGCTCCTATGAATCCGAAATTTTTTGCTATTATCGAAAAGATGAAATCATTAAACTGCTCGTCAATGTAGTTTTTATTTTTTGCAAACGTACCAGTTAAACCACCTAATTTCACTTCTTTAAGTATTTGTGTAATTTGATAAGAATAATCTAGCTTATATGCTTCTGGGTTTAGCCATGAAAGGATACGATTAAGTTGATAAGATTTCAGACCAACAAAATTAAGTAATCTAGGAAAGTATAGTGCAGCTAGGATAATTATTGTTAATACTGCTATTACAACAGAATATATTCTAAATAATGTTTTTCCTTTGTTACTGACTAAAAAGACTAAACCTAAAAATAAAAAGATAAAAAATAATCCATTTCCTAAGTCGTTTTCTTTTAGAACTAATATAAAAGGTATAGCTATAATTAATGCTAATTTTAAAAGTTTTATAGTGTCAGTATTATCCTTAAAGCTCTTTTCTTTTATTAACATACTTATCATTGCTACTGTGGCTACTTTACTAAACTCTGAGGGTTGTAAGGTGAATAATCCCAAGTTGTACCAACTACGAGCACCATTTACTATCGGAGCAAAGTTAGAAGGAACTAGGAATATTCCCGCCAATAGAATTAAGGTAAATAAATAGAAAAATATAGATAATTTTTCTATGTAGTCAATTGGTATTTTTTGTAATAAGTATATTATTCCTAATCCAAGTGCATAAAAAATAAATTGTTTAAGAAATAACGTAGGTGTTTTATTGTTGTTATATTCAGCTAATATTATAAATAATAAACTAGAAAAGCTAAATATAAAGTAAAAAATTAATATTGATAAATTTGTTTTGTTTTTTATGAAATTTAACATAAGTCAACTCCTTTGATGTAATTATACAATTTAACTAGTTATTCTTTAAAAAAATAGTTTATATGTATACTTACCGTCTATCAAAATATTGCATTTTAAATTTATTTATGTTAGAATAAAAATATAGAAGAGAGAGCCGTTGCAAAGACGGTGACTCTGATTAAAATGTTATTAAAAAATAACCATCTTAACCGGTTCAAAGTTTAAAAGATGGTTATTTTTTATTGTCTTTTTTTAATGTTGAGATACATACTCCAACTATTGTAACAATCAATAGATTGATTCCAATAATCGTTTGTACGATTTCATAAGCAGACAAACTGCTACTCCTTTCTTCAAGATTTCGATACTTATGAGCATAAGCATCAGCCCCTTTCATATTGAAGTAGCCACCATCCTTATTAGAAGATATTACACTCTCTAACTTCTCTCTCCAACTCGATTATATCAAATAAAAATCTAATAATCAATTATCAAAGGAGTTATTCTAAAAAATAGTATGAACACTATAAATTATTCTGTTATCTATTTTTAGTTTTTGTATTTCTTACAATATAACAGATTGAACGAGATTATTAATTGAAAAAGTGATATAATTAATTTTAGATAAAAAAACAACATAATATATGGAGTGTTTTTGATGATAAACAAAGAGGATCTATACAAATTAGATGAATTTTCTCCAGATGGTACATTTACAACCGGAGAAGATATACCAATATATTTAAATATCGGAAAATTAAGAGAATACGTGAAAGAGAATAATATATCCCTAGATGATTTAACAGAAGAAGAAAAATATAAAATAATGAGCACTTTTTGATTTTAGTAGAGTAGGAATAACTATGTTGCTTTTGAAATTGATTAAAAAATAATGTTGTTGTATATAATTATTTCCCAGAGAATGCTGAAGATTATGGAACTATAGAGTTGGACTTGAAATCAAGAGAGGCTAGATTAATTAAACGAGCAGATAAATATAAACAAACAATGTATTTAATGCATGCATATCAAGGATTATTGAGAATGTCAGATGAAAATGATTTTCCAGATACAAGAGTAGTTGCTTGATACTAGAAAACGTAAAAGAGCAAAACCTGGTAAATTTGTTAATAGCCCCAAAATTCAGACAAATTTTGGAGGTCTATTTATTAATGGCTTTAGTCAGTTGAGGAGGCTAAGTCTCTGAAACAAAAAATTACCCGCTATGAGGGTGAAAGCCAGCGCCTTGAGGTGCGTGTTAGTAACAAAGGGTTATACCCGAAGAGAAAGCCACCCCTTTTCAGGGGTGGTCATTATTTTTATATTAAAACGCAGGAGTTGCGTGTCCTTTTGATTTAAGTTCTTTGTTAATGAACTCTTTAACTTTTTCGCTTGCTAATGCCTTTTTAACAGCTACTACTTTTGCATCGTCTTTGTTGTCTTCACGTGCTACAAGTGAGATAGCGAATGTTAAGTCTCCTTCTTTTTCAAGAGCTAGACCATTTTTATCAGGAGTTAATCCTAATTTAGAAATGTAAGTTGGATAGTTAAACACTAAATCTTTTTCATTGTAAGCTTCGTTTAGGTTAAGTAAGCTTACTTTAGTAAATTTAAGGTGTTTTGGATTTTCTTTGATATCCGCTTCTGTTACTGTAAAGCTATTTGGATCTTTAAGAGTAATAACTTTAGCGTGATCTAATAAACGTAAAGCACGAGCTAAGTTAGTTGGATCTGAAGGGATAGCTACATCTGCACCATCTTTAAGATCTTTAATATCTTTAAGAGTTTTAGAGTAGAATGATACAGTCGCGTTGTAGATTGGTTGAACTGCTACAAGGTGCGCACTATTTTTTTGGTTAAACTGTTCCATAAATGGTTTGTGTTGGAAGAAGTTAGCGTCAACTTCTTTATTGTTTAACGCAACGTTAGCTTGAACGTTATCAGAAACTTTAACGATTTCTAAGTTGTAACCGTCTTTTTTAAGATCTTCTTTAATCATTTCTAACATATCTGTCATTGGAGAAGTGTGAGAAGCTACTTTTACAGTAACAGGTTCTTTTTTCTCTTCTTTTTTAGGTTCTGTTTTACTTGAACATGCTGTTAGGATTAATAATAAAGCTGTTAAGCTGGCAATAAATGAAATTATTTTTTTCATTGTTTGTCTCCTGTGAATATATTTTAAATGTATATTTTTTTATTTAGAGGTAAGGTAGTTGATTATATTTAGGTTATAGATTAGTAAAAATTAATATTTTAGAAAGCTACGATTGCTTTTCCGTTGTAATCTTTTTCTAGGAAGTTTCTAATTTTTTCACTAGTTAAAGCTTTTTTCACCGCTTGAACTTTAGCATCGTCTTTGTTGTCTTCACGAGCTACAAGAACACCAGCATAAGTGAAATCACCTTTATCTTCTAATAAAAGTCCGTCTTTCATTGGAGTAAGGTTTAATTTAGCGATGTATGATGGGTAGTTGAAGATTAAATCTTTTTCAGCATATGCATCACTTAAGTTTAAAAGTCCAACCTCAGTAAATTTAAGGTGTTTAGGATTATCTTTGATATCTTTAACAGTTACATTATAGCTGTTAGGGTCATTCAATGTGATTAATCCACCGTGTGCTAATAATCTTAGAGCACGAGCCATATTAGATGCATCAGATGGGATAGCTACATCAGCACCATCTTTAAGATCTTTAATATTTTTAATAGTTTTTGAGTAGAATGCTGGGATAGAGTTATAAACTCTTTGAACAGCTACTAAGTTAGTTTTATTTTTTTCGTTGTATTGTTTCATGAATGGTTCATGTTGGAAGAAGTTAGCATCTATTTCTTTATTAGATAAAGCAACGTTAGCTTGAACGTTATCAGATACTTTTACAATTTCAAGAGTGTATCCTTCTTTTTGTAAATCTTCTTTAATTAATTCTAACATATCAGTCATAGGCGGAACGTGTGCAGCAACTTTAATTGTTTTGTTTTCTTTTTTTTCTTCTTTCTTTTCGCCAGTGTTACTTGAACAAGCAGTTAATACTAGAACAAGCGATAATAAGCTAGCGATAATTGATAATACTTTTTTCATTGGTTTATTTCTCCTTTTTATTTGTATAACGTTTAGCTAATCCATAACCAATTGATTGAATAATAAATACATAAACTATAAAAATTAAAACAATCAGGTACATTAGATTATAATTGTATTCTTGGTATCCATATCTAAAGGCAAATTCACCTAAACCTCCAGCGCCAATCACACCCATTACAGTTGTATAAGCTAATAAACTAATAGTAGTATATGTGAATGATAAGATTAAGTTATCCATTGTTGCTGGTAGTAAGAAATACTTAATAATTTGCACTTTTGTAGCTCCCATACTAATTGCTCTATCAACAATTTTTTTAGGAACGTTAATTAAAGCCTGCTCAACAAAACGTGCATAAATACTTACCCCAACAAGAGTAAGCGGCAAGATTGCTGCAATATTCCCAAAAGATGTTTTAAATAAAAATCTATTTACAGGAATTAGTATGAATACAAAAATTAAAAATGGAACACTACGTAGGGTATTAAGTGCAATGCTAAGGCCTTCATAAACTGCTCTATTTTTCAATAAATAATCACGACTGAAAGAAAAAAGCATAATACCCAGTGGAAGGGAAATAAAAAATACTGTTAACATTGAGTACATCATCATATAGTTTGTTTCCCAAAATGCTTTCATTATACCATCGTAATTGGCTTTAAATAAATCAATCATTTAGTAAAAACTCCTTTACGTAGTTATAGTAATTACTGTCGTAATCATCTTTTGCATTTTTATTAGGTACGACAATATCTTTTATAGTAGAATCATCGATAACTACTACTCTGTCACAAAAGTTCTTAAGTAATGAAAGACTATGTGAAATCATAACAATTGAAATATCAGTTGTAGTTCGCAATTTATTAAGTAGTGCAAAGATTTCTTTTTCACTATTAGTATCTAAAGCAGAACTAATTTCATCACAAAGTAAAACTTCTGGTTCTTGAAGTAGAGCCATAGCAATAGCGACTTTTTGTTGTTCGCCTCCACTTAAACTACCACAAAGACTATTTTTTAGTCTTGTAATATTCATGAATTCAAGAATATCATCTATTTTCTTTTTATCAACTGAAACCTTATTTAGTTTGTATACTAAGCTCAAGTGATAATATACAGTTTTATTATCAATAAGATTTGAGTGTTGGAATATATATGCTAGATTTTTTCTAGTTTTTCTAAGGGTACTTGCATCCATAGATTGTATAGAAGAGTTTTTATAAAGGATATCTCCACTATCATATGAGACAATACCATTAATCATCTTTAAAATTGTACTTTTTCCTGTACCATTTCTACCGATTATTCCAATAACTTCTTTTTTATTAATATCAAACGATATATTTTCAAGTTTGAAGTTAGCATCTTTATATTGTTTTGATACGTTTTTTAATTGAACTATCATAATTTACCTCCAAGGAAAACTATACCACTTTTAGGGAAGAATTTCAAGAAGTTTGTTTTACTTTTTAAAAATTATTCGTTTATATTGATTTACCTTTAATGCTAGGATTTTAATAGGCTGTTATTTAGAAAATGATATTTGTGTTGATACAGTTTCCGAATTAAAGTTTGTATATCGATAAGGAAGAATTTTAAATAGCAAAGATTACTATTATCACAATGATTTTTAATAGTTTTGATATGAAGTTTAAAATAAAATTGTATTAGAATAAGAGGACAGAAGTAAGTGTGAGTGACTCAAAAATCGTAATTTCGGAGAAAAATCGATTTTGTCGAGTCGTCCCCCGTATAGTCTATTAGATATCTAAAAAGCTTTCATAAAGCGAATTTAGATATCAATAAACCACTGTGTCTATGAGTTATAATGCACACTTTTTAAAAATTTAGAACTTTTGGGTCAGCTCAGTTGAATTTCAAAAGAAAAACTATAAAGAATTATTTATCTGAGTATTTGAAAAAATATTTAGAAGATAGAAGTGAGTTTTAAAGTGAAGAATATATGATATCTGAAATGTGAAGATGACTTTTAAACACTAAGTGGTAATATCTATTTTTTATTTAATTAAAAATTCATAGAAAGACATTTGATATGTTATAATATCATATAGAGGTGTTAGTATATGAAGAGAATTTCGTATGAGGAATTTAGTGAAAGATTAAAACATGGAGAAAAAATATTTAATGATTTGATATTTGAGGATATGGATTTAAATAAGTTTAATTTATCGAATTTGGATTTTTCGTCTTCAAATTTTATTAATGTGGATTTTTCTAATGTAGATTTTACAAATAGTATTCTAGAAGATTGTCTTTTAGATGATTGTAATATGGAAAATGCTATTTTTGTTAATTCGAATCTAAAAAAAGCATCGATGAGAAGGGTGAATTTGCAATATGCCAATATTAAGGGAGCTAAGTTGTATGCGGCTGTTTTAGAAGGTGCAAATTTGGAAAATATGATTTTTGATGAAAAAACTGAATATTTTAGTTTGTACTGCCCTGAAAAAGGAGCGTTTATTGCTTATAAAAAAGGACTTAATAATAGAATTATAAAACTTTTAATACCAGGTGATGCTAAGAGAGTATCTTCTACTCGAAATTGCTGTAGATGTGATAAGGTAAAAGTATTAGAAATAAAAAATTTCGATGGTACTAGTTTTTATGAAGAGGCATGGTCAACTGTTGCGGAGGATTTTTGTTATAAACTTGGAGAGTGGGTTTATGCAGGAAATTTTAATGAAGATCGTTGGTATGATTCAACGGGAGGTATTCATTTTTGGATGACAGAAGAAGAGGCGCAAAAATATTAAAATTAGAAATGTAGGAGATAAAGGTGAGAGTAGTTTTACTGTGTAGATATGATGGTAGTAATTACCATGGATTTCAAATACAACCAAATAATAATACAATTCAAGAAGAAATCGAGAAAAGTTTAAAGAAAATTAATAAAAAAGATGTAAGGCTTTATATGAGTGGAAGAACGGATAGTGGGGTACATGCTTACGGTCAAGTATTACACTTTGATACAGAGTTAAATATTCCTAATCCAGCGTGGGTCAAGGCGTTAAATGCTACTATTCCAAAAGATATAAGAATAGTTGGAGCGACGACGGCTTCGGAAGAATTCCATGTTAGGTATAATAGCGTAAAAAAAACATATTATTATAAATTATATATAGGAAGAGAAGTAGATCCGTTTTTATTAAATTATGTAGGAAAACATAGCTTTGATTTCAATTTTGAAAAAGCACAAGAAGCATTGCAATACTTTATAGGTGAACATGATTTTTCGTCGTTCTGCTCGAAAAACTCAAGTGTTGAGGATAAGGTTAGAACGATATATAGTCTTACTATGGAGAAAGATCCGATTAATCCTAATATCGTAAATTTCGAAATAACAGGAAATGGTTTCTTATACAATATGGTTAGGATAATTATAGGAACTATACAAAATGTGGCTGCTGGCAAATATGAAGCGACATATATAAAAGAAATATTAGATAAAAAAGACCGTCAGTATGCAGGACCTAAAGCAGATGCAAGTGGGTTATATCTTAAAGAAGTGGTTTATGACGATGATAAGATAAATGAGTTTATCAATGACAATTTAAATATATATTGTAATAGATAATTTATATAAATATGTGGCAAGTTTTCAAAGAAAGCTACGTTTGATATAAATATATTTAAATAGGTATCTGTGTTTAGATTGAGAAAAATGGAGATATTTGATATAATTAAAGGATATTCTGTAGAAAATTAGGTAATAAAATGATAAAATTTGAAGATGTTTTTTTTCAATATTCTAGTTCTAAAAAGACGGCATTATCAAATATAAATTTAGAAATAAAAGAAGGACGCTGGCTTAGTGTTTTAGGAAAAAATGGAAGTGGAAAATCAACGCTTATGAAGTTGATTTATGGACAAAATTTGGCTACTTCTGGTAAAATTCTGTTTAATGATAAAGAGTATAGTAAAGAGATTTATGATGATATAAAAAATAAAATAGCTATTGTCTTTCAAAATCCTGATAACCAATTCGTAGGTTCTACTGTAGAAGAAGATATTGCATTTGGTCTTGAAAATAGAAATGTTCCTCAAGAAAAAATGGATGAGATAATAGGTAGGGTATTAGAAATTGTCGATATGACCGACTATAGAAAATATGAACCTACATCACTATCAGGCGGACAAAAACAGAGGGTGGCAATAGCATCTTCGCTTGCTTTAAATCCTGAGATTCTAATATTGGATGAAGCCACAAGTATGCTTGATCCCAAAGCTAAAAAATCTATTTTAGAATATATAAAAAAAATTAACAAAGAAAAAGAAATAACTATAATCTCTATTACTCATGATGCCGAAGAGAGCGTTTATTCGGATGATATTATTATATTAGAAGATGGAGAAATAGTCTATAAAGGAGATTATACATCCTTGTATTCCGATACAACAATTTTGGAAAAATATAGTTTGGAAGTACCTTTTATAGAAAGAATAAAAAGAGATCTAAATAATTACCTAAATCAAGAAATATTTGAAATAGAAGAAGATGAGGGGAGTGTAGTGAAGAAAATATGCAAATTAGTTTAAAAAATGTAAGCTATACTTATAATTACAAAACCCCATATGCAAGAGAAGTATTGAAAGATGTTAACTTGGAGATAGAAGAAGGTAGTTATACTGTTATAGTAGGTAAGACAGGTAGTGGGAAATCTACCCTTATAGAGCATATTAATGGTTTATTACTACCTACACACGGAGAAGTGTTGGTGAATAAGGTACTAATAACTAACCCGAAGAGTAAAAAAGAAAAAAGAAACTTAGCTAGAATGTTAAAAACGTTAAGACAGGATGTTGCTGTATTATTCCAGTTTTCTGAGCAACAATTATTCGAAACAAGCGTGTTAAAGGATATTATCTTTGCTCCTTTAAACTATGGGATAGCAGAAGATAAGGCTATTTCGAAAGCGAAAGAATTGATAAAATTAGTAGGACTTGACGAAAGCTACTTAGATAAATCACCTTTTGAATTATCGGGAGGAGAGATGAGGAAAGTGGCCTTATGCGGCGTACTTGCCTTAGAACCAAAAGTACTAATATTAGATGAACCTACAGTAGCACTGGACTATAAGAGTCGTGAAGAAATTATGACTATGGTGAAGAGACTTAAAGAAGAATTCAATATGACGATAGTGCTTGTAACCCACAATATGGATTATGTATTGGAATATGCAGATAAAGTATTTATTTTAAAAAATGGACAAGTTAGTTTCGAAGGAGAAGTAGAAGAACTTTTTAGTAATGAGGAAATTCTCAAAGATAATTCATTGGAATTACCAGAACTGTTGAAATTCTATAATAAGTTACAAGAAAGTAATATTATACTGGATGTATTTCCTAGAAAATATGAAGATTTAGTTAATGCTTTAAAAAATAAGATAGGAAGTAGTAAAAATGAATAATTCGTTAATAAGTAAGTATATTCCATTAAATACTATTATTCATAATCTAGATCCACGAACAAAAATATTCTTTGTAATTTGGTATTTAGTAGATGTTTTTATCGCATATAATGTAATAGAATTTTCTATCTTATTCTTAGTGTTGGTGGCGATAGTTATATTATCTAAGACAACTCCAGCATTTTTAATGAGTAGTGTTAAAGCTATTAGTATACTAATCGTATTTACTTCGCTTATTCATCTTGTTTTTAATAAAAAAGGTGAAGTATTATTAGAAGTATTAGGTTGGAAGATTTATAGTGGTGCACTTTTGGGAATTGTATTGATTACAGTAAGATTTATTCTGGTTGTTGCGATAATGGTTGTCTTTATGGCTACTACTTCGCCCACAGAGATAACGAGTGCTATAGAGAAGAGTCTTGGTTTTCTAGAAAAGATAGGGGTACCAATTTCAACTTTTGCTCTAGTATTATCAATTTCACTTAGATTTATTCCAACTATATTAGAAGAAACTAATAGAATAATAAATGCACAGGTTTCACGTGGCTCGGATTTTAATGAGGGTAATTTAATACAAAAAATTAAAAAATTTATTCCTATACTGATACCATTATTTATAGCTACTTTGAAGAGGGCTGATGAACTTGCTACAGCGATGGAAGTAAGAGGATACTCTACAACTGGAGTAAGAAGTAAATATAAAGTATTAAAATACAGTAAGTTAGATTATTTAAGTTATATATTAATACTAGCTATTACAATATTTATAATGATAGCATAGTGTAAAATTTTAGAAAGGAGATAGGATGGAAACAGAGATAATTAATATTTCAAAAAGTAAAGATAAAAAAGAAATATACAGAAAATTAACTACATACTATAAAGATGGGAAACTTGTTGCTATACCGACTGAGACTGTCTATGGACTTAGTGCTAATGCAATGGATGACAAAGCTGTTTGTAAGATATATGAGGCCAAAGGTCGCCCGAGTGATAATCCACTAATTGTTCATTTTTATGAAATGAGTCAATTGGATAATATTGTCGATTATAGTGATGAAAACGTAAAAAAACTTATAGATAAGTTTTGGCCAGGACCTATGACTTTGATTTTAAATGCCAAGGAAAATAATGGTATTTCAAAAAAAGTTACGGCTGGATTAAATACGTTAGCTGTTAGAATGCCTTCTAATATCACTGCTCGAGAAGTATTAAAGGAAACTGGAGTTTTATTAGCAGCACCAAGTGCTAATACAAGTGGGAAACCATCTCCAACAAAATTTGAACATGTATATCATGATCTGAATGGAAAGATAGATGTAATAATTGAAGATGAACAGTCTGACATTGGATTAGAGAGTACAGTTGTAGATTGTACAAGATATCCATTTGTTATTGCGCGCCCGGGGGATATTACAAAAGAAGATATGGAGGGTGCATTAGGAGAAGATAGTGTAAAATATAATGATGAGATACTTTCAAAAGATGCAACACCTATAGCGCCAGGAATGAAATATAGACATTATTCTCCAGAAGCGGAATTAGTATTGTTTAATGATTCGTTTGAAAAATTAATAGATATTTTAAGAGAAAGAGATAGAAAAACAGGTTTTATTACATATAAAGAAATGGAATCTAGAGTTAATGATTTAAATGTTTCTATAAAATATTTAGCAGATAATGAGAAAAGTGTTGAACAATCTAATAAAAATTTATATAATATTCTAAGGGAGTTTGATGAAGAAATGGTAGAAGAGATTTTTATACTACCAATCGAAGAAACGAAAGAGAATAAAGCTTTGTTGAATAGACTTAATAAAGCTATAAGTAAAAAATAAAATAGGAGATTTGTGATGAAAAAGTTATATGTAGTTATACCTTGTTACAATGAAGAAGAGGTATTAAATGAGACTGCAAAAAGATTAGAAGTTAAAATGAATTCCATGATAGAAGAAGATTTAATTTCAAAAGATAGCCGTGTTGTTTTAGTGAATGATGGTTCAAAAGATAGAACATGGAAAATGATAGAAGAACTTCATGAAAAAAATCCATTATTCAGTGGTATTAACTTAAGTAGAAATAGAGGACACCAAAATGCACTTTTAGCAGGACTTATGACTGTTAAAGATCACTGTGATGTAAGTATTTCTATGGATGCTGATTTACAAGATGATATTAATGCTATGGATGAAATGATGAAGAAATATCTAGATGGTGCTGATGTAGTTTATGGTGTTCGTTCAGCAAGAACTACGGATACATTCTTTAAACGTTTCACAGCAGAAGGTTTCTATAAAGTAATGGAAAAATTAGGTGCTAATACAGTATTTAACCATGCTGATTATCGTTTAATGAGTAAACGTGCGTTAGAGGGATTAGCTCAATTCAAAGAGGTAAATTTATTCTTACGTGGCATCGTTCCTATGATAGGTTATCCAAGTGATATTGTTACATACGAACGCGCAGAAAGATTCGCTGGTGAAAGTAAGTATCCATTGTCTAAGATGTTGGCATTTGCTTTTGAAGGAATTACTTCTTTATCTGTAAAATTAATTAGATTTATTACTATAGGTGGAGCATTAATGATATTTATTGCTGCGATAGTATTTTTCTACACATTGTATAGTTATTTTGCAGGATTCGCAAGACCAGGATGGTCAAGTTTAATGATATCAATGTGGTTTATCGGTGGAATGATTATGATTTCACTAGGTATTGTGGGTGAATACGTTGGTAAGATTTACTTAGAAACAAAAGGACGCCCAAGATTTATTGTTGAGAAATTCTTAAACGAAGAGAAAAACGAAGAGGAATAATCGACAATGAATAAGGAAATATTAAATAAATTTTCTAACTTTTTAGTAAAAGTTATAGCTGTAATTTTTATGCTGCTTATGGGAATAAACTCTTTATTAGTATTAACAAAAACAGCAGTATTTCCGAAAGATTATCAAGAAACTTTATATTATGAAAATGTTAGTGCTATACTAAATATTATGTTCCTTATAATATTTAGTATAGTTATCTTAATATTAGCAAAGTATTTAAAGAAAATAATAAGTGTTCAAAGATTAGTATTAATAGTGATGATTTATGCTTTTATTATTAGTATCTTGTTTGCTGTATTGAGACGTGACTATGTTCAGTTTGATCCGTTTAACGTAATAGATCAAGCTAATAATTTTATAAGAGAAAATTACAGTGGACTTGATAAAGGAAATAATTATTTATACATATATTCACATCAAATTACAACAGTATTTCTTTTTCAGATAATACTGTCATTATTCGGTAGAGCAACATTTATTTTATATATAATGCAAAGTTTCTCAATAAGTTATATTATTCTTATGCTATATAAAATATCTAATATAATGTTTGATGATGAAGACACAAATTATATCGTTGTAATTCTTAGTGGACTATGCTTTCCATTGATATTCTATGTTGCATTTGTTTACGGATTATTGCCGGGTATGTTTTTAACATTACTTGCTTACTATTACTTTATAAAATATACTAAACATAAGAAGTGGTATATGCTGGTAATAAGTGCTGTTAGTATTAATGTTGCAATGCTATTTATAGGTAATAATTTAATACATATGTTAGCGATGTTTTCAGCTGCAGTTATTTATTTTATTAGAGTTAGAGATAAAAAAGTTATAGCCTTCATAATTAGTTGTCTATTTATAATGAGTGCTTCTAAGAGTTTAATCTATAATTATTATGAAGTGAAAAGTCAAAAGACAATTGCTGATGGTGTTCCAAAAATCACATGGATAGCCATGGGAATGCAAGAAGGAGATCGTGAAGCTGGTTGGTGGAATAGATTTAACTACGATATTATGCCAGAAGAAGACTATGATGCGAAGCGTATAACTGAGATTTCAAAAGATTCTATAAAGCAAAGATTAGATGTATTTAAGAAAAATCCTAGATATGCTGTAGATTTTTATCAAAGAAAGTATGAAAATCAGTTTATAGAACCGACATTCCAAAGTTTATTGGTAACTGCACCACAAAGGAATTTTGATAATGAAACTAAGTTAGAAAAAGTAAAAGACTTTTTTATAAAACAAATTTACTTTGATGGAACTCATCAGATAATTACTTTTATTATGAAGGTATTTCAAGTATTCGTTTACGTATTTTCTGTAGCATTTTCAGTAAATGCTTATAAGAAGAGAAAAGAAATATTAACGATAATTCCAGTTGCTTTTATTGGTGGAACGTTATTCCATATGATATGGGAAGCGAAGAGTAGATATGTATTCCCGTATTTTGTATTTTTAATTCCACTTGCAGCGTATGGATTAATAATTGTAAGAAATAAAATAACTGAGTATAGAAAAAATAAAGAGGAAGAAAATGAAAAAGGTAATATATAAAGCTTTTATCATAACGTTATTAGGATTAACAG
>NZ_CAUSAI010000014.1:0-36611 GCF_963529685.1 uncultured Gemella sp. | reverse complement strand
GTCTTCACCACGAGCAATCACGTTACCTTCTGGTTGAGGTGTTGAAGGTGTTGATTCAGTCGTTCCTCCACCATCTCTGAAACCAGTTCCTTCTTGCATCTTTTTATCATTACGGCTGTCACTGTTTTTCTTTGGTTTTACAGTTTCTTCTGCTTTAATTGATTTTAAGATAGCAGTTAGTGAGCTAATTTCTTTGGCTTTCTTATCTACTTCTTGTTGAGTAGCTGAAGTTTGTGTTAATGCTTCAGCTGTAGCTAACTTATTAGTTGCATCATTTATCATTGACTGTTGTTTAGAGTTATTTTTAATTCTTTCTAATTGAGCTTTTAACTCTTCAATTTTTTGTAGCAATAAAGATTTATCAGTTTCTTGTTGTGTTTTTCCAGCTGCTTGTGCCTTTTCACTAATTTGTGGATTTAGCTTTTCCGCTACCGCTTCTGCCGCTTTTTCACCTGTGTTTTCTGCTTTTTTCTCAGCAGGTTTTACTTCAACCGAAGTTGTTTCCGATACACTCGTTTCAGTATCATCTCCTAACTTCTTATTACCACTTTGTTGCACAGTAGCATTATCGCTAGCCTCTACAACACCCGCACCAAAGAATAAACCTACACCTATTAGAACACTCGCAGCTCCTGCTTTTAATTTCTTAATAGAATAAGTTTCGACTTTTTCACCACGACGTTCATATTGTTTTTTTAGGTTATTTTTTCCTATCATTCAATTTGCCTCTTTCTTCTAAAATTTGGTTATATTACTTACATAATGTTATCATAAATTACATTAATATAGATACAATTATGCTCATTATTTTAAGAAAATATGTCCACCATAAAAAAAAAAAAAAAAACAAGAATTTATAAATTTTGAAATATATTAATATAAACTTTTAGTTAAATCTTTAAAAATAGTTTTATATTATGATAAAAACAAAAAAATAATTTTATTTATATAGTAACATATACTTGAAATAGTGAAGAAAAATGTCGCTTTATCGTCGATAACGATTATCAATTAGTCGGTGTTGTGTAAAAATATACGTTTAATTATATATATTTTTTATAAAAAGCTAAAAAAAAATAAAAAGCATACCGAAATGGTACACTTCTATAAAATGGAGATGGCGGGATTTGAACCCGCGTCCAAAAACACCTCCCCTTAGCCTCTACATGTTTAGTTTACCTGAAAATGATAAAATAAGAATGTACAGTTTTGACAAAATAAAAATGTATAAATAGGTTATAATAGTGCATATAAAAAGAAAGAGAGAAATATATGTACTTGAACCTAAAAATAAACAAAAAATCATCCCCATGATATAATAATAGCATAACCAAAAACCAAAAAATCAAAGGAGAATTAGCTGATTTTATTGGGAAATATTTTTCATTTTTTAGAATTCCCATCAAAAATCATTCAAAAAGGGAGCGACTCAAAAATCGTGATTTCTTAAGAAACAAGATTTTGCCGAGTCACCCCCGCACAGTTTATTAAATATCTAAAAAGCTTTCATAAAGTGAATTTAGATATCAATAAACCACTGCGTCTATGAGTTATCATATGCACTTTTTTAAACTTTAGGACTTTTGGGGCAGCCCCATTGTCTTTTATTATATTCTATCCCTCGTGAAATATTCGTACATATCTTCACGAATTGGAGTCTGTATTTTATAGAAGAATTGAATTACTGTATCTCCGCTTCTTTCTCTAGCTACCAGCTTAGGCTCTCCCGTTGTCTTCATCTCACCTAGGAAATAAAATATTCGTGCACCATCTTTATCATCTTTATTTTTCCTCATAAATAGATAAATTTTCGTTTCTTCATTATAGAAATAGTCACACTCTTTTGATTCTAAATTCCTTCTAGGTTTTGACATCGAAGTAAAACCATTATCCGGTAAAAATCCATGCGTATAATCACGGTTAAATGAATTTTCATCAATGTCATAATTAATAAACACTGGTAAAGTCTTTGTTCTTTCATCGTACTTATAACCACCTATAGCAAGCGGCACGTAGTTTATCCCCCATGAGAATAATTTACAAATATCCTCAAAACTATATTTTTCATACAATACAAAATTAGTATCTTTGTATAAATTATCTTTGTAATATTTATTAAATCTGTAAATTCCATAGTCTACCAAATCTAGTAATAATTCCCTAAAAACCTCTGATTGTAACTGTTCTTCAAATTCTTTAGATACTTTTATCTCAGCAACATTCTCATCTAAAAATATACAATCGTGAAACTTCTTCTTAGTGACACTACTAGTTACGAAATTGTTAGTAAGTATCTTTCTACTAACATCCAGTTCATAATCTGCGATAAACTTATTATAGTCTTTCAACATAATTTCTTCAAACGTTGTAAGAACATTACGCTTCTTATCATCTAATAACAAACGTAATATTATAAGTTCCTCTATCTTTTTACTCAAAATCAAATTGGTAGAGACAAAATTTAGCATATTCTCTGCGATCTTCGTCAGTTTTCCACTATATTTAAACTGTTTTTCCTTCTTAGATAAGAATGAATAATAACTTCCAGCTACCTCGAAAATCTTTCTAACATCAATAGCGTCATAGTTTTCAAAGTCTGAATAAGTAGGTATTCTACCAAGTTTATTTTTTAGCTTATTATATTCATCCGTAACAAATAGCCACGTGTTTAACTTCACATTGTCTATCGCACTATAAATTCGCTGTTTAGAGATTTCATCAAAATGAATAGTCGACGTCCCCGGAATATACCTAGTACCCTGAGATAAAAACTTTCTTACAGTATCTTTATCATAACTATTATCACCAGATAGAGCCACAGGTATTAAAAAGTTGTTTTTGTAGTTAGCAATAAAATCTATTATTACTACAAAATCCTTATCCGCAGATTTTCGCAAACCGCGACCTAGCTGTTGAATAAAGATAATAGAACTTTGTGTAGGTCTTAACATAATTACCTGATTAACCTCTGGTATATCTACACCCTCATTGAAAATATCTACAGTAAATATATAATCTAGCATATCGCCATCATTTGCGATCAACTTAGCAATCTCTTGTTCACGTCGCTCCTGACTGTCTTCACCTGTTAAGCTAGTAGTATTATAACCACGCCTATTAAATTCTTCACTAAGCACCTTAGCTTCTTGTTTTGACGAACAGAAAACTAGACCTTTTACCCTATCTCCTGAATAACCATAATAATTGATCTTACTTATAATATGCTCAACACGTTCACTAGACACTAGATTTGAAAAATCACTCAGTTCGTCAATAACCTTACCATCGACTTCTAGATCACTAATACCAAAGTAATGAAACGGACATAATAGTGAATTTTCCATCGCTTCTTTTAAGCGAACTTCATAAACGATATTATTGTTAAACAATTCATAAATATTAAAACTATCCGTTCTATCAGGGCTTGCCGTCATACCAAGATAAAATGTTGGTTTGAAATAATCCATCAGTCTAAGATAACTATCAGCTCCTGCCCTATGCACCTCATCTATTATAATTTCATCAAAATGACTATCGTTAAAATTCTTAAAAACATCTTCTTTAGACATAGTTTGAACAGTAGAAAAAATAAAATCCGCTTCTATATTTTTCTCTTTACCTGTAAGTAAACCATAGCTACGACTAGTTCCAAAAATAGTCTTGAATGTCTCCAGTGCCTGACGAGCAATCTGTTCTCTATGGACTATAAACAACAATCTCTTAGCACCTATACTCTTCATCGCAAAAGCAGCCGCAAATGTCTTACCAGTTCCTGTCGCAGAAATAAGAAGCCCCTTGTTATCTTGATTACGAAGTTTTTCAAAATTTTCTATAAAACTTCTTTGCATCTTATTCGGTTTAATTTCCTCGGAAATAATTTTCTTAGTAACAGTCTCAATCTGATTACTAGCGAATTCTTCAACATACTTATCTTTTATTTCAGAGTAAGACTTGGCTTTCTTCCATAAGCTATTAAACTCATATAGAATATTATCCGTTAGAATCCTATCACCCTCAACAAAAGTATTCCATTCTTTATTTATCGTAAGTGCAGCACTCGTTAAGTTCGAACTTCCCATCAGTACTTTCCATAAATCACCATATCTAAATAAATAACCTTTAGTATGGAAGCCGTGTTTATTTTCTATACAATCATAAACCTTTAGAGAGATATTTTTAAAATTAGACAATTTCTCTAACACTTTAGGAGTATTAAAATATAAATAATTCGTCGTTAAAATCTTTCCACGGATGTTTTTTTCTTCTAAATTCTTCAAATTTTGAAGTAAACTAGTTAAACCACTTTCTGAAATAAATGCCACGCTGAAAATAAATTCATCGCACATTTCTAATTCACTCTCAAGCGTACTAAGAACTTTCTTCGCTTCTAAATGATTATTATAAACAAATGTATTTTTCATTTTAACCTCCTTCTGTTAGATTAGCCATTAATTATTTCATATGTTATTAGGGCTTCTTTCATAACTTTTACATTATGAACACGCACCATTCTAGCTCCTCGTTTCACCGCTTCTAATGATAAAGTAGCACTTACTATATCTCTATCTTTCGGGTTACTATTACCACCTAGCACATAATCTGTAGTTCTCTTTCTACTTACCGCATATAAGATTTCACAACCTAATGAATTAAGTAATTCTAGTTTACGTGTAATTTCTAAGTTAGCTTCTGCAGTTTTACCAAATCCCATCCCAGGATCAACGATAATATTTTCTTTTTTCACACCAGCATTTAGACAAATATCCACACTCTCGCCTAGTTCACGTACAACTTGCTCAATCTCATGTCCTTCTTCTACACCACCATTGTGCATGATGAAGATTGGAATGTCATACTTAGCAGCGACATCAGCCATAGTACTTCCTTTAGCTCCATTTACATCATTTAGTACATCTACTCCTGCTTCAATCATGTATTCAGCTACATTAGGCTTATACGTATCAACGCTAAAGCACACATCAGGGAATGTTTTTCTTAGAGTTGGAAATACGCTTTGTAATCTTGCCAGTTCGTCTTCCTCACTAACTACAGTCGAACCTGGACCAGTCGATTCAGCACCGATATCAATAATATCCGCACCTTCAGATACCATCTTACGAACACCTTCTATCGCAGCTTCCACATCATAAAAATTTCCTCCATCAGAAAAAGAATCAGGAGTAAAGTTCAATATTCCCATAATTAAATATTTTTTTTCATTTAATAATTGTTTTAATTTATTCATTCTATCACCTTATCATTTATTTTTAAATACCCTACTATTATATCATGTGAGTATGGGGTTTGCAGTAAAAAAGAAGCAACCCTAAAATTATGATTTTAGAATTACTTCTCTAAATTAATTTGTTACTAAAACAGAAAGTTCAATTATTACATAAATACAATGCTAAATTTGTTTTTCCATTTCTTCTCTCATCATATTCAAAATTTCTTCTTTCTCATCTATTGAAAATTCTGGAGAAATAGTTGGTTTTTCTATTGCATCATACATAACTATTTTCTTATCATTTAGCCTATCGTATATTTTTCTATCGATTGTACTTCTTTTTTCTAATTGTCCCTCTAACATAAAATAGTAGTAATTAGTTTCTTGATTCTCCTCAAGACCTAATCTATGAATTCTATCTCTAGATTGTAGCATATGAGTAAGATTAAATGAATATTCTAAATATAATGCATCATGTGCCACTTTATGTAATGACACAGATTCTGCTAACGTATGAGGATTTGTAACTAAGACATTATATTTCCCCTTTTGAAAATCTAATATTATCTTTTCTCTTTCACCATTATCAATTCCACCATATATTACCGCAACTTTATATCCTTTTCTTATCAAATCATTCTCAATTTTTTTAATTGTATCAACAAAAATACACCAAATTATTATAATTTTTGATTCACTAATTAATTTTTCTGCTAATTCTATACATTCTATATACTTTGAGGATTTCTCAATTGTATCAATTAACTTTATTTCATTCTCTTCAAAAGATAATTGATTATCTATAATCTCAATATTAGAATATTCTTCTCCAATACCATAATCTCCATACATGTCGTAAGTAATTTTCTCTTTTAGCAAATGAGGATTTGATGACAATTGAATTAATCTTATATATAATTTAAATGGACTATGTTTGAATTTTTTCCATAAAATATCAATTAATTTTTGTTCAATATGATTAGCAGTTACATTAATTATTGTGTCACTATTCTCTTTAGGAATTCCTAATTCTTTTTTGGTTACTCTCCAAAAAAATGGATTTAATTTACTATTAATATCTAAAACAGTCTTTAAATCTGGATTATTTAAAGAGGATAAATTTAAATCAAAATATTTGTCAAATTCAAAACTATATAAAATATGAAGAAAGTTCCATATATCTTGATATGAATTAGGAATAGGGGTTCCAGTAAGTACATATTTATAATTGGTTTTTTGAGCTAATTCAATAGAAAACTTCGCCCTTTCAGAATCAATATTTTTTATTTTATGAACCTCATCAAAAACTAACATCGTCCGTATATTAACCATTTTTAAAAGTTCTTCTTTATATTTCATAAGTGATTCATAATTAATCAGAATCAAATTATAATGATTCACATTTTTATAAAACATCTCCACAGAAAAATCTGAATCATGAATATCCAATACTTTTAAATTTCTTTTATTCTTAAATACTTCTTTAAATTCTTCTTTCCAGGAAATAAATGAATTTTTTGGACCCACTACTACTATCCTATCAATTTTATCGATTTGTTTACTTGATAGAAAAGCATACGTTCCAAAAATCATTGACGTTTTTCCCGCACCTGGAACAGAAAAATTTGCAACTCTTTTCATAGTTGCTTGATAAAAACTTACCCAACTTTGTATTAAATATAATGGACGACTCAACTCACTACTAACAATATTATTAAATTTTTCAAAATCATTCAAAAACATTTCATCTTTATTTTTAATAGCCAGACCTCTTCTAGCTATCTCCTGTATTCTAAATTTTGATAACTCAATAAAATTTCTAACCGAATCTAAAATAATTAATTTACATTCAGTTCGTTCAGAATATCTAGTTAATAAATAAATTATTTCTTCTACTTCAACATAAGATAAATCATTTCTAAAATAAGTAATCATCTCATCTGAATATTGTTTTTTAATTAATTTTTTTAGTGAACGTTGTTTTAAATCTAATGGTTGACTCAAATTATTTCTCAACTTTAAACTATTTTCATAATAAATCACTAATGCATTATCTTCAGAAATATTATTCTTCACACCAAACCTCTCTTTAATATCTTCATTAAATTAATATCACATAACATCAATCTATTTCATTTTTTTTAGCTTTTCCTCAACATGACTCAAAATTGTATCAAATTCATTTCTCAACAAATCATTCATACGCTTTACTGAATCAATATCTATATCATTGATTAAAAGATTTATCCTATTCAATATATCTATTGGTTTATTTTTAGATTCAGATAATTTTTTTACTTCAACGCTGCTTTCAACTACCTTACATACTCTCTCTTTTATATTTTCTTCAATATTTAATATTCCCGTATCTCTAACATCTTTTTGTGTAGTCTCACTTTCAAAATAATCAACAGCATCATCAAGAATCTCAAGTTCCTCAAATTCATCTACTAGATTATTACTATATACTTTATCTTCAAATACCGATTTTAGATTCCTAATTTTTCTTGTAATATCACCATTCAATGAAATCATACTTAAGAATAAAATTTCTTTTATTGTATCTTTCTGATTAATATCTATTTTCTTACTATTTATAATTTTATATATTTCCCTTATTGGACCATCTATTTTTTGTTCTCTGGCAATATAAAACTTCTTAGATTGACCTATAAATTCAAGATATTCTAACATCAACTTAGCAAGACCTATTTCCTCATTGACTTTTTTTATCGTCATTTGTGTGTCAGTAGCATACTCTTCTACAGTAAACATTCCGTCATCTTTAATCAAATCTCTATAAATATCAACTAATCTGTCTATTGGATTATAATCAACTTTTGATTCAATAGCATGTTGAAGATTTAATTCTAACCTTTTTATATCTTTTTCGGTATATGCGTTATTTTCTAAAATAACAGCTTCCAAATAATTAAACTCTGCTCCTAATCCTTCTCTTGACAGTTGTCTTAAAGCAGTAAATCTTCTATTTCCATCCAATATTACACCTTCAGCTGTTACTACCGCTGGTTCTGTTTGAGACATAATTTTAATGTTAGCTTTAGTTTTCTTTAACGCATCAGGATTACTTTTTTGGATATATTCTTCTATGATATTATTAAACTTGTAATTGTTTTTCTCAGGGAACTCTTTTCCTTCATCGATAAATTGAGAAACATAAGTAGCAATTCTTCCATTTTTTTTATTATATATTAAATTATCAATCGGTATTCTATAAACTTTAAAAGTTCTAGTTTCTCCTTGTATCGATAATTTCTTAATTCCACCTGTCTCCCTTAAATTTAAATCATTTAATAAATTCATTCTCCATACACCTCATTTAAATAATCTTCTTTTATTATATAAGCCTTATTCAATATATCAGAATAATAGGCTCCTGCCTCTATAAGCCTTAATTTAACTTTATACTCTTCTAAAGTCAAACCATATTTACTATTTATATCATCTGTGAAGTCAGATACATTAGCTGCTCCCCATTTAAATAACTCATCAATTAGAAAATCATTTAAATTCTTCTTAACACCACAGCAACAATATATATTTGGAAACCCTATACTCACAGCTTTTACTTTATCTGAAATACTAATTAATCGATCAAGAGAAATAAGTTCAAAGCCATCTTCTAATAAACTATCCTGAAATCCAGCATTAATTAATGAAATAATCGAAAAATACTCATCATCTTTTATAAATTCATCTACACTAGAAATAAATTTTAAAAATTTACTTTTATCAAAACCTCTTTCCTCAAGATAATTAATATTAATATAACTGTCGTTTGATATTTTTAGAATCTTTAAATCTTTCTCTAATTTTTTAATTGTATTAAAATACTCATTGGTTTTAAATATGGACTTATCCTCTATTTGAAAGACTTTCTTAGATAGGATATATTTAACAAAAGCCTCACTAGCTGTTTTATATTGAAGTTTTATAACAACTTGTCTCTTTTCAGCATATCCAAGTTCAAAAAATAATTCGTTACTTATCTCATCTTCAAGAAAATATTTATTTATAATACTATAAAACTCATTTTTCTCATATATCTCTTCTGTTAAAACACTATTTAGAACTTTAATCTGTTCCTTTATATTATTATTTTTAAAGAAGATTGTTCTATTCACTATATTTTCAGGAAAGTTAGCACATACATAAGATAATAACGAATCGCTATTTAATCCAAAATTACTATTCATGTAAGATACAAAATTATCAACTGAATCACCATTAAAATACTTTAATCTTGAAAATATATATTCTTTTTTTGTTAAGTCACCTTTAACAAATTCAGGATTTCTTCCCAAACTTATTTTTTCCACAATATCAACATACTTTTTTATAAAATAATGCAATTCAGAACCATTCAAAATATCTAATTTTTCCATAGTTTCTAAGTTATTTTCATAGATAAAATTCATACTGTAAGCACCATCAGAAATAGATCCTATAATTTCTAATAATTCATCTCCAATTTCTTTAGTATAATTTATACTATGAAATCTGTAACCTTCTTTAAATGAATAAATAACATTCGAACATCTATCTAACAATGCATCTAGCCCTCTTATTGAACTTATATGTAATTTAGTATAATCTGCTATTGCCTCTTTATATAGATAATAGATATCTTCTAAAGAAAAATACTTTTGTAAATGCTTATTCCCTTGTAAAATTTCACCTATTAAATATTCTCTCGGCAATTTCTTATTATTATCTTTTTCTATGAATCGTTTTGAATTTGCAACTATATATTGCTTGTATTTTTCATCAAAATTTCCTTCTAATATATATTTTGATATGTCTAATTCACCCTTTTTCGACACTAAGGTTAATAACTCATAAACTCTTCCATCTGAACAAAAGATATTTATAAAAATCTCTTTTGAAATCATATATTTTGAGAATATTTCACTATACTTTTGCACTTCATATATACTAGGCATCTTATTTACTATCTTACTAACTATTTGTCTTACTCTTTCTCTACTTATTCCAAATTCATCCCCAATTTCTTTAAAACTCTTACCTTCTAGTCTTAAAAGGAAAAGATCTTTTCTTTTAAAATCTGAAGAAAGATAATCATTCAAAGTTATTGTTACCGATTCTTCTATATTTTGATTCCCTTCACTTTTATTTTCAATGTAATAATTTCTATCCAATTTAAATATATCAAATATTTCATCAGAAAAGGAAAGATTATCAATGGAAATCATAAAAAACAGACCCGATTTATCAACCTCTAAATAACCTTCTTCTAATAGATCCATAATTAATTCCCTATTAAGACCTTTATTTTCAATCTCATTATCTTCTATATAAGTATTTTGCAAAAAATATAGATAGTTGTACCATCTGGAAATTTCTTTCAGATTGGATTCTAATTCTAATACTTGATTATAATCTTCTATTTGTTTTCTTAATTTTTCAGCTGCCAATAATAATCCTTCACTTTTCCAATCTACTGTTCCTAATAATATTTTATACTCTGAAATAGATGTAGATTTTTCATATATTTTACTAGTTCCAAGATTAATTCCACATGATTCAAGCATAAACATCTCATCAAAAATATTAATTGATTTTGACATACTAAATAATGATTCTTTAAAATAACTTTTTAATTTATCAATTTTTTTATTAGTATATAACTCTGAAAGCTTATTATTTTTTTTCAAAAATAAATCTAGTAATTCTACTTCATCCTTCGATAAAGATTCTGCTAAAGTATAACTTAAACCAAATCTCCTTAAATAATATATCGATATACTCATAAATCACCTCATCTACTTTCCAGTTCAATATTATAATTACATGAATTAATTTACAAACCTAAATATTATGTATAAACTTATTTTATAAAAAAATCGCATCCATGTCCATTGTTAATTAAAAAACTTTTTTAAATTTAACTTTATGTTATATACTTTTTATTGTTCAGCATCTAATACTTAATCTAATAAATTATATAAAAAAGAAGCAACTCTAAAATTATGATTTTAGAATTACTTCTTAATTTTTTAAATTGGGTACTCCCAATCTTCTACTTACTCTGTTTCTTCAACGAACGAATAACTGGTTCTTTTCTAAATGCATAATATAGCTGAACAGCCATTATGCACCATAGAATAGGTTCTACGAGTATTACACCTAGGTATCCTGTACTTGGTATTATAAATATCACAAAGAATATTTTCCCAAGCATTTCTATAATACTCGAAACAAGTGGCATCATCTTTTGCCCTAAACCTTGCAAGGCATTTCTTAGTATTACTAATACACTTAATATCGGATAAAATGCTGAACTAATTTTTAGATATAATGAAGCTTGATAAATTAATTCTTCATCATTGCTTCCTGTGACAAGTTCATTTAGATATGGACTAGCAAAGAATAATACAATACTAATAAAAATTGACCAAGTAATCGCAATAGTCATCGCTTGTCGAAGACCTTCAACAATACGTCTATATTGTCTCGCACCAAAATTCTGCGATGTGAAGGTTGTTACAGTCGCGTTCATAGCTATTATTGGAAGAAGTGCAAATATCATTATTCTTCTAGCACTTGTCTGAGCACTGATAATCGTTGAACCTAAGGCATTAATCGAAGTTTGCAAAATTAAAGTTCCAATCGAAACAACAGAAAACATAAGCCCCATAGAAATACCTTGTCCCAATAGATCAGCATAAAGTTTTTTATTCCATGTAAAATGTTTTTTAGATGGGATTAAAAACGGAGTTTTTTTGCGAATATAAATAAAACACAATACAGCAGACACTCCTTGTGAAATAATTGTTGCTACCCCAGCCGAGCGCACACCCATATGTAAGTATGCAATAAAATATATATCTAATACAGTATTAATAATTGCTGAAAAAATTAAAAAATATAATGCAGCCTTACTATCTCCTACTGCTCGAAGTAGTCCAGCACATAAATTATACAAAAGAGCAACACCTACAAATACTACTATAAGATAAATATACTCATAAGACTGAGCAATAATATTACTTGGTGTCCCAAGTAATTTCAATAATGGATATAAAGCAAAATTACCTAATACGGCAATCACAATACTCAATACCCCTCCTATTACAAATGTGGCAGCTACAGCACTCTTTAACTTTTCATAGTTTCCTGCACCATAATAACGGGCAATAACTATACCCATACCATTTCCTGTACCTAATGCAAAACCAACTACAAGCTCAAATATCGCAGCAGTAGCTCCAACAGCAGCAAGGGATTCTTCTCCAAGGAATCTACCAACAATCATAATATCTACCGTATTATAGAGTTGCTGAAAAATATTTGCTATCATAACCGGTATCGCAAAAGCAATCATCGCCCGTAATATCGGACCTTCTAATAAATTTACTGATGTTTTTTTCATAAATAATATTATATCACTTTGAATTAAAGATTCAAGGAATAACTTGAAAACTATTCTGAAAATGGAGAAAGACCCATCTTTCGATGAGCCATATATTTCACTGATTCGAAACTAAGAACTTTCTCGTCCTTTCGTCCTAAAAATTCTAGTTTCTGTAGCATGTGTTATTCGTACATTCTATCTGCTTCCTCCGGACTTGATAGAATTACGACTAACCGATGAAAAAAATATTATTAAGTTTTGTTATGTTTATATTATATCCCACTTACCTTACATGAACTTTAGACTATAATTAAAATGAAATTAAAGTTGAAAAATTTTGAAAATAATAATTATCTAGTTCTTTTCATAATATATTTCAAATTTGGACATTCTATCACTTTATCAATTTTAAAACCTAATTTCTCATACAGTTTCTTAGCAATCATATTAGAATCAAATACTGTTAGAGTTATACTATCAATATTTTCATCTTCAAAAATATACTGAACAAATGATCCTAATGCATTCTTTCCAAGACCTTGCCCTACTTTTTGTGGATTTAAAATAAATCTCCCTAAATGCACATTATTTACCTCGATTTTTATAATTTGTATTATCCCAAGAAATTCTTCTTCATGAAAAATAGAAAATATATTCTCTAATTTCTGTATCTTATTTAAATTTAAAGGATAAGAAACCTTTAATCCCATCCATTGCTTTTGAAATTCTTCACCTTTCTCATTCGACCATTTACAGATCACTAGAGAATGGTTTTTGTTTATACCTTTTTCAAATATAATATCCATATCTACACCTTCGCAAATATCATCTATACTAAATATTTACACACTATTCAATTCTTTATAGAATTATTCTAGCTTAATCTCTAAAAATCTAGATTTTTCATTTACTAATCCCTTAACAGTATGAACATTCACAAAGTTTTTAAAATAGTAATAGTAATCCTAATTCATTCTATCTAAATAGATTAGACATATCAAATAGATATACCTTTTATTTAACCTTAACTAATAAGGCTTTCTCTTCTTCAAGCATCTCTCCTTAATCAATAAGGCTCTTAATACACCCTAATAATATTATAAAAATTATTACTTGTCAAATCTCCAAAAAAATGGAGAAAGGCTCATCTTTCGATGAGCCGTATATTATGAAAAAAAATATTTTTAAGTTTTGGTATGTTTATATTATATAACCCAAACCTTATGTAAACTTAAAACTATAGTTAAAATGAAACTAAAGTTATTATTTTTCATAGATAATTTCAGATCTACTAATCAATATAACCGGGGTTGCCTCAAAAGTCCTAAAATTTAACAAAGTTCATATGAAAACTCATAGACGTAGTGGTTTATTGATATCTAAATTCGCTTTATAAAAACTTCTAGATATCTAATAAACTGTGTAAGGGGAACTCGACAAAATATTGTTTCTTTAGAAATCACGATTTTTAGCTTTAACTTAAATCCCTTCACCAAAATTATATCCTTTACAATTCATCTTTATCATTATAAAATTAAGTGTATATTATTAGAAATGTTGGTGTTTATTTATGAATTTGAATTGTAAAATAAAATTTGAGAAATATTTAAAAGAAAATAATTTAGAAGATAAAAATAACATACTAGACCTTTTCAATCAGTTAAGTTTAGAACAACTTGCTGAAAAACTTCTAACTTTAGATGAAGATGAAATTATAAACTACGCAATTGAATGTGTTTGTGAAGAACTTCTTATTACTTCATCATATAAAATAGAACGTACAGGGATGAAACTAGGTCTTCACAGAATGGAACATATTCTTGAACTTTTCGATCATCCTGAAAAAGATCTTAAAGTAATTCATGTTGCTGGTACTAATGGTAAAGGTTCTACTTGTTCTTATTTAAAAGATGTCTTAAAAACTAAGTATAGAGTTGGATTATACACAAGTCCTGGTATGCTGAGTTTTAACGATAGAATTCGTGTTAATGATGATTTTATTTCGTATAAGGAAGCTTATCGTTTATTCAAACTAGTTCAAGAGACTTACGACAAAAATAATCCAGATCCTAGTGATAAACTGTCATTCTTCGAAATCATCACTGGTGTAGCTTTATTATACTTTAGAAATCAAAAAACAGATTTCGTAATTATGGAAGTTGGTCTTGGTGGAAGATATGACGGAACAAATATTTTTAAAGAAAAAGTATTATCTATAATTGCAAAAATCGGTCTAGATCACACTGCGATTCTTGGTGATACTCTTGAAAAAATCGCCTATGAAAAAGGTGGAATTATCCAAGAAAATGATAATGTCTTAATATATCCTGCTGGCGAAGGTGTTGTAAATGTAATAAAAGACATCTGTCAGGAGAAAAATGCTAACTTAAATATCCTAAATGAAAAAGATATTGTTGTGAACAAAGTTGAAGCTAAAGGCAATGAATTTTCATATAAAGGTATAGATTATTCTACTAAAATGGTCGGAGCTCATCAAGCTTTTAACGCATCTTTATCTTTAGAAGCATTAGCTAATCTGAAAAAACGTAGTATTATCGATATAGAAGATAGTGTTATAAAAGAAGCTCTAAGTAAATCGATTTGGGTGGGTCGTTTAGAATGGATTCGTGAAAATATTCTTCTAGACGGTGCGCACAATAATGATGGTATTGATAGTTTAGTAGCCTACCTAAATAAACAAAAATTCCCTAAACTGAAGATTCTACTTGGTATTTTGGAAGACAAAGACTATAAAGATATGATTCAGAAATTAAAAACTATCCCTGCTGAATTTTCAGCGACAAAAGTTCCAATTGAAATTAAAGAATCAAATCTTGATAATCTAGTTCAAAGTTTTGGTGATACTCATGTTACTAAATACGATAATTACGAGGTTGCTTTAAACAATATTATTCCAAATTTACAAAACGATGAAATTCTTCTAATTACAGGTTCACTTTATCTTATCTCAGCGGTAAGAGGTGAAATACTAGAGAAATATTAAATACACAACAAAAGAACCAGCATCTCTGCCGGTTCTTTTTTCTATTCATAGTTTTCTACAAAATGTTTTATCGCCGCTGCAAAGTCTTCTACTACATGTGTAGCTTGGTCTTTTACTTCTTGTGGCGCACGATTCATACAGTATGAAATATCCGCTACCTTAAACATATCCACGTCATTTCCTGAATCTCCTAAAGCTATTACCCTATCATATCCTGACTTAATAGTTTTAATACCACTTGCTTTAGAAATATTTTTTGCTGTGATTTCCATACGTGTTGAACCTGATTTATAAATCTCTACTTCTGGAAATTTTTCTTTCATTATATCGTAATGATAATCTAATTGTTCTTTTGTTGGTCTTACATTTATTTTATAGATTGTTTTTCCTTTTAACAGTTCAAAAGGATTTTCAACACAAATGAGTTCCATGTTCCACAATCTATCTTTTTTCTCATGATCAAAATTACCAATACGTTGTTTTCCATCTAAAGCATCAAATACTAATTTGCTCTCCTTTAGATATTCAAATATTCCAGTCAAATCGTTAGTAGGAATGTGATTTTCAAAAAGAATTTCATCTTGTCTTGTTACGACCGCTCCGTTAAACCCTATCATGTGTGTAACATCCATATCATTACCTTCGGCAATGTATTTGATTTCTTCAACAGAACGCCCAGTCGCAACTGAGAAATCCCCGTAATTTTTAGCATCATGATACGCTTTTAAATCTTCTTTTTCAACGAACACTGAATTTTTTACAAATGTTCCGTCTAAGTCTGTAACAAACAAATTCTTCATGAAATTATTCCTCCATACCAAGCATGTCTTGGATTTCCATTTTTAATACATTGGCATGAGAACCGTAGATTGATTGCATTTGCATATCACTTTCCGCAAATCCCATAGCTCCAAGTTTTGTTGTAATACGCTCTTGATCAACTACGCTTTTATCTTTTACATTGATTCTTAAACGAGTAATACAAGCATCTACCGCTTCGATGTTATCTGGACCACCGTGTGCTTTAATTAACTCAGTAGCTTGTTTTCTAATTCCTTCTGGTGTTTTTTGTACTGTTTCCATTACTTCGTCATCACCAGCAGCTACATCAACTGATTTTGGGGCTTCTTCTTTACCGATTGTAGCGATTTCTACACCAAGTTTAGCACGAGCTTCGTTTTTGTTAGATAATTTAACATCATCTCCGTCTTCACGACCAGGCGTTTTAAGATCGAATTTAACAATCATAAATCTAAATACGATGTAGTAGATAAAGAAGTAAACTACACCAACGATTGGTACTAACCACCAAGCTGTTTTAGGACCTTGAAGTACTCCGTAGATTACCCAGTTAATAAATCCGTGTCCAGTTGGAGTAGCAACCCCTGCTCCTAACATGTGCATTACGAATAATGCTGAACCAGCTAGGAATGCGTGTACTACATAAAGGATTGGTGCTACGAATAAGAATGTGAATTCGATTGGTTCTGTGATACCTGTTAAGAATGAAGTACCAGCAGCTGCGAATAATAATGAACCTACAACTTTACGTTTTTTCTCATCAGCTGTTCTATACATTGCATAAGCTGCACCAGAAAGACCGAACATGAAGTAAACGAATTTACCACCATTGAATCTTGTAATACTTGGATCCACATGTTGTACATTCGGATCAGCTAATGAAGCTAAGTAAGCGTTAATTGTACCAACTACACGATGTCCACCAATTTCCCAAGCTCCACCTAGTTCTGTTGTACGAACCGGCCAGTTTAGACCGTGGTGAAGACCAAACGGTAATAACGCTCTCTCTACTAAACCATAAAGGAACGTTCCAATAGGTCCAGACTTAAGAATAAATACTGATAACACACTGATACCTTTTTGTACTGGAGGCCATACAAAGAATAGTCCAGTAGCTACTGCTGACATGATTACGATAGTTGCAATCGGTACGAAACGTGGCCCACTGAAGAATCCGATTACTGTTGGTAATTGAACTTTTACAGCCCACTTATGAACGAAGTATACTACGATACCAACGATGATACCTCCGAATACACTAAGGTCCATTGTTTGAATACCTAGTACTTTTGTCTGCATGGCATTTGATAATGCTAGTTTTGCTTCATTACTTGATAATTTACTAGTATCTACTAATTTATGACTTTGTACTAATAAGAAGTTAAGCACGTAGTGTAATACGATAAATCCTAGTAAACCTGAAAGAGCAGCAGAACCTTTTTCACGTTTTGCTAACCCTACAGCTACCCCAACCGCAAAAATAATTGGTAAGTTGTTGAATGCTGTGTCTCCTAATACAATTAGGAACTTCATAATAAACTGAATAATGTCATTTTTTAAAACTGGGAACATTTTTAGAGTATTTGAATTACTGAAGGCTGTCCCGATCCCTTTGATAATACCTGCACCAGGTAGTACAGATACTGGTAATAAGAACGAACGTCCGAATTGCTCGAAAGCAGAAACGAATTTATTTTTTTTCTTTGCCATTACCTTTTCTCCTTTTATAATTTTGTATAGCCATATTATAACAAATTTGAAAACGATTTTTCCTATTTTGCCTAAAAGTTCCTTCATTTGTAATTTATTACTATTTTAGTAAAATTTTACTAGACTATGTAAACTACTGATAAAATAGCTTTTATTTTCTAGATTTTTATGTTATGATACATTATACTGAGTAAAGAAAAGGAAATTCATTAATAAATTTTACTCCCGGAGGCGACTTATGTTTTTTGACAATCTAAAAGACAATTATGATAAACTATCCATCTCTGAGCAACAAGCTATTGATTATCTTATGAAACAGGAAAATATTGAACATACTACTCTAAAAGAAATAAAGCAGGCTGTTCTAGTGTCTTCTTCTACAGTGATTCGCGCTTGCAAAAAACTAGGTTACAATACTTTTATTGATCTAAAATACGATCTGAAAATAAGTAAAAAATTAGCTAAAAATAGTAATCACTCTACTTCATCTACTTTTATCACTCTGAAAGAACAGCTAAGTGTTGAATTTTCTAGAACAATTTCAATTCTTAACCAAGATGACTTTGATATTTTTGCCGAGAAGATAATCAATTCACGACGTATTTTTTGTCTAGGTAGTGGTTCTAGTTATATGGTTATGAGTGACTTTAATAGAAAGCTTAAACTTATCAACTTATGGGCAAACGATTATTTTGAACACTATTCTATTAAAAGAATTCCTGAAATCTGTACAAAAGATGATGTGATTTTAGTGTTCTCTCTTAGTGGTAATACCGATGTTATTAATGATTGCATTTTAGAGGCGAAGCAAAACGGTACTACAATTCTGTCTATTACAAGTCTTGCAAACAGTCCTCTAGCTAAAATGAGTGACCATTTAATAAAAGTCTATGATGCTCCGAAAAATAGGAAGAAAATCCGTTCTCGTCTTATGCTAAATGTAGTTGGTATTATATTATTTGAGACTATCGTTAGTACAATAAATCCTGGTCAATATGTAATTGACTAAAATTTTAAGAAGCTTCTAGACAATTTTCTGAAGCTTCTTTGTTTTCTTATAAATTATTTCTATTACAGTTATCTAATTCACATCTATTTCATAGATTATAATAAATAGGAGTGACTCGATAAGACCTGATTTTTCCAAAATCACAATTGTGTCGAGTCACTCCCTGTTTGACATATGTCTAACTAGTCTTTCTTGTTTTTCACTTTATTTTTTGGAACTCTTTTTGCTGTCCCTATATTCCAAACTGTTTCCTCTTGAGCAGCTATTTCTTTATAGATATTCGCATTATCTTTTTCTATACTAGCATCTTTTTTAGGACTTAAACCCTTTTTTTCTTCTACTTTAGGTTCTGATTTTTTTATCTGCGTTTCAGACTTTTTCTCAGGAGTATTAATTGAAAGTTTCGTTGTTGAAATTCCTGCTTGTTTATTTGTATCAGAAGCAACATTTCTAGGTGCCGAACCATATACAGAAGAATAAACAGGTGAAGGTTTAAACTTACCTACGCTTCGAGGTTTTGGTGTTATTGTATTCGAGTTCATCATTTGTCCCGTTACTGATCTTGTAGCTGTAGACAATCCTGCTGAAGAATATTTTTCAAAAATAGCATCCAGTATTTTTTGATTATTTTCAATTTTTTCTTTACTTACAGGTCGATAACCATAATCAACAGTTTTGTATTCACCTAATTTAGATCCTTGACCTTTATCAAAGTATTCAGAAACATCATTAGTGTATAGTTTTTCTGTATATTCTATTCCACGTTCTACTTCCTCCTCTTTGAAATCTTTCTTAGGAGTCTCATTTCCTTCTACTCTCATTTGGGCAACTTCTTTTGGAACAACTTTCTCATCAGTAAATTTATCAACATCATTAGAAGCTTTGATAACCTTATTATTAGGTGAAACTTCTCTTAACAAACTATCGATATCTACAGAATCTGTTGTTTCATCCAAATAATTTTTCTCTTCTAATTCTTCGATTTCATCTTCGTCTAAATGATAGTCGCTATAGCCTGATAATCTATCTTTTTTGACTTCTTTAATCTCTTCGTAATCCTCGATTTCGATATCTTCTATCTTAGCCGCTTCTTGAACTAAATCAACATGAGATTTCACTTCTTCTTTTTCTACTTCTTTTTCTTTCAGTAAATCTTCTAGATTTTCATTTAATTCTTCAATTTCAGGTAAAGTTTCTTCTTTTTTCGGCGAAACATCTACATTCGCTGATTCTATTAGCTCATCAAGTGCTGTCTTTTCTTGAGATTCATCTGATTTTTTACCTTCGTATAAACCTTTTCTAAAGTTTTCTACATCCTCAGTAACTTCTTGACCTTCTTCGAATCTTTCACCTACAAGTTTTTTACTCACTCTATCAATATCATCTTCAAATAAATCTTCATATCCTTCTAGTACATCATCCACAGAAGTGTATTTTAATTTCTCACGACGACTTCCTTCAGCATCTAATTCTCTAACTTCTAGTTCTGGTGTTTCTTGCTCATGAGTTTTATTCTCTTTCTCACGAATTTCATCAAAAATTCCATCTAGTTTGTCGTTTTTCTTAGCATATAAAGGATTATCTTTTTCTATCTTATCACTTCTTCTTTCAAGTGTATTAAAGTTTTCTTCGAATTCTTTGCGTGCATCTTTATTTTTAGTAACTCTTTCATCTTGAACTACTACATCTTCTTGAACTTGTTCTTTAAATGAACTTGCTACCTCTTCTTTTAATTCACTACTATCTTTACCAAGTACTACACTGTCTCCCAAAGCATCTATCTTATGATCTTGTTTTAATCTCTTAGTCCTAACCGCAGCTAATGTTGGATGCGCTCTTCTTGATGGATTCTCATCAAAAATATCCACATCACGCAATTCAGTACCACTTACACCAAGTTTTTTCAAAGCATCTCCCAAGTCTGTAACATTACCCGTTGATACCACTTCTTCTTTTTCTTCATATTCTGTAATATCGATTTCTTCAAATTTAGGAGTTGCTTTTTGTTCTTCTACAAACTCGATTTCTAATTCATCTTCTGAATATCCGTGCTGTTTCGCAGATGCTGATTTATTTTTTTTCTCCTCAAGATTTTTATCTTCTTCTAATTCTTCTAAGTCATCTAAAACTGCATCTAGCTCTTCTTGATCAATTTCGTCATCACTTACATTGAATAGTTTATCTTTAAGTCTAGCGAAAAATCCTACCTTTTTCTCAGTTTCTTCTTCGTATTCATCTTCATAATCAAACTCTTCTTCATAGTTTTCTTCAACAACTTTAGCTCTAGCTCTTTCTTTTTCTTCACGTTTTTGACGTTCTAGATATGTTTTGTAGTCCTCAGCTTCATCATCTTCTTCGTCTTCAAATAGTTCATCATCCGAAAACTCATCATCTTTTTTATTTGAAGCAAACAACCCTTTAAGTTTAGACATAAATCCATTTTCTTTTTTAGGTTTTCCATCTTTTTTGAACTCTTCTTCAAAATCTTCATCTTCATAATCATCGATTTCAAAGTCATCTAAATCGACTTCTTCATAGTCATCTAATTTTTTTGTAGTTTTTTCGTAGTTTTCGCTAAACTCTGGAGATAATTCATCATCAAATGATTTCCTATTTTTATTAGAACTGAAATCTATTTCAAAATCTTCTTCATCTTCATAATAAGTTCTTTCTCTTTTCCTATTTTCAGCTCTTTTTTCCCTACGTTCAGCTAATTCATCTTTTTTCTCTTTTTTAGCTGTATTTTCTTCAAATACTTCATCTTCATCTTCTTCTAAAAACCATTTTTTCCAATTAACCATATTTCACACCTCCTAGTTAGATTCTATTTAAGATTCAAATCTTTCACACGAGTTCCTACTTTAGTATCTGCTTCTAATACTAAAATACCTCTTGCTTCTTCTTGCGGTAACCCTAGTTCACGTTTTGAACAAAGCATTCCATTTGATTCAACCCCGCGCAGTTTTGATTTTTTAATTAATAGACCACTTGGCATCATAGCACCACTTAGTGCTACAACAACTTTCTGTCCTGCTTCTACGTTTGGAGCACCACATACGATTTGTAATGTCTCTTCTTCACTAACTTTTACTTCTGTTACTTTTAATTTATCAGCATCAGGGTGTTTTTCACAACTTAGAACTTCCCCAACTACAAAGAACTCATCATTATTACCTTCTAGGTCAATTTTAATCCCATTCTTCTCTAAACGTTTTTGAAGAATTTCTTTTTGTTCTTCTGTTAAATCGATACTACCTTCTCCATCTAACTTTAAATTCTCAACATTGAAAATATTTAATCCAACTAAAGCACCATTTTCGTCTTTAATTAGAATAATATTCTTCTTATCTTCGTATGTTACCTCTTCTTTACTCTGAATAGTAATTAATAATGTTTCTCCTAACATTTTCTTATTGTAAAAAAATAACATGAATCTCTCTCCTATAATAATTTTTAATTTTAAAGTTATTCTACAAAAATAAAATAACTCTCTAGTTCTTTTCCATCGTATTTAAACGTTATTGTCGTTATTGGTACAAGGCCTTCAGTAAAAAAATGCACCATCATTTTTTGTAGAATTTCTAGTCCTTGCTTATTCTGTACATCTGCTATAATCAATGTGTCTTGATGAGGTAAACCTACATAAAATGAACTTCCTATTTTGTCATGAAAGTAATTCAGGACATTCTTATCAAATATCCTTGCCCCATCATAGCCATCTTTTGCATTTAGGAAATAAAATTTATTCCCTGCAACTTCATCCATATTATACTTAAGTGGTAGTTTTTCTAGATTATCTTTAGCAAAATCTAAAAATTCTTCTTCCGTTTTAGAAAATCTACTAAGAAAATTACCATCTAATAATTTATAGCCATCTTTAAAATCATAAGCTAAATATATTCTAGTTTCATTTGTATGATCAAAGCTAACAAGATTTTTCTCATTATCTTTATTAAAACTACTTGCTCGCACTACCGGATAAATATTTTCCAATAATTCATCCTCAGTTACATCATCTATAGAAAGTTCTTTTTGTGCATTGAAGTTTCCTACTATGTAGTAAACAAATTCCTCTATCTTCTTGTCACTTTTACTAGTTTTCTTATCTCCTAGCTTCCTTACAAAACTATCTATATCAATCTTAGCACGGCGATTTTCATATTCTAAAATAAAAACACTACTTTCTTTTTCTCGCCTCTCATGAATTTTTAAAGTAGGCAGTTTTTCTATTATTTTTTCAAATATATAATCTCTTGAATAAGACATATTGCCTCCTATTTTGTGTATAATATGGCAACTTAATTATACCATATTTATTCGCATTCAATCAACACAATTAAGCAATATATACAAATATTATTCACTTTTTTACACTTTCCTCATTTTATTGCACCTTTACTTTTATTTTGTTATAATTTTATATATACACCTAGGAGGTTTTTTATGGATAATAAATTGAAACGTGCCGAATTATTGGAAAAATACAACAACTGGATTAATAAAAATAAGAAAAGATTAATTATCTCTTTTATTATTTACGTAATAATTATTTCTTTAAATTTGTTACTACTAAAAAACAATAAAATTACTATACTTTCTAGCTTATTGTTTTTCACTTATGCAATTTACGTTTTTTCTCTAATTTGGTTTATAAATAATAAATTAATTCTAAATATCGATTCTGTAGATTTTGATGTAAAATAAAAAATCTAAGTTATAAAATAGGATGTCCCCTCTACTCTAAAGACGAGTTCATCCTCTATGACTTAGATTATCTTTTTACTTAAACGTATTATCGTTTTTATTATACCACATATTCTTTATCATTATAAGACTTGTTTTATCCCTTTATTTATGATAAGTTGTAAGTGAAAAATAATAGTATATGTTTTTAGGAGTGACTCAAAAATCGTGATTTCAAAAAATCAATTTTGTTGAGTCAACCTAAATTAAAGGGGGAAATTAAAATGTATATTCCAACAGTAGTAATAATTGGTATGGTATGTGGCGGTATAGGTGGAGCTCTAGGCTATTACCTTACAAAAAAGAATAGAAAAAGAAAAAAATAGGGAGTGACTCAAAAATCGTGATTTCATAGAAATCGATTTTGTCGAGTCACCCCCTCACAGTTTATTAGATATCTAAAAAGCTTTCATAAAGCGAATTTAGATATCAATAAACCACTGCGTCTATGAGTTATCATATACACTTTTTTAAAATTTAGGACTTTTGGGTCAGCCCCTTTTACTTATTTATTACATTCCCCAAGCAGATAGTCCTTGCGCATTATATGCACGAGTTGCCGCTTCGATTTGATCTTGAACTGTTGCTGTAGATCCCCATCCTGGCATAGTTTGGAATAATCCACTAGCTCCAGAAGCATTTCTTGCTCCTACTTGTCCGTTTGATTCACGAGCGATGATATGTTCCCAAGTTGACGCTGGTACTCCAGTACGACGAGCCATCTCTTGAGCTGCTGCTGCTCCATCTGCTCCTGCAGTATTACCATTAGCTAACGCTACCGAACCACCTGCCGCATATGATTGAGCTGCTGCGTATGATTGTTCAGCTACTGGGCGTTGTTTAGTACCAACAACCACTACCTTAGCTGTAGCTTCAGTAATCACTTTCTCAGAAGCAACTTCCCTAGATACCTCTTTACCATTTTCTCTTACAACATTGTAAGTAACTTCTTTTTCACCGTTTTTACCTTCAACTTTTGTAACTTTTTCATCTACATATTTAGAATCATCTTTTTCTTCTTTTGTTTCAAATTTGATTACTTCTTTTTTAGTTTCAGTAGTTTTTCCAGTTCTAGCAATTTTAATTGTATCAACTGTTGCTACTTCACTATTTAATCCAGGCGTAACTTGATCTTTTTCTCCAAGAGTAATGTTTAATTCTTTTAAGATATCTTCAACTTTTTTGTAAGTAGTTTTTCTTACCGTAGTTGTATCTCCATCAACGATTGTTACTTCATGAGCTTTGTAGATGTTAATAGTTTCTCCACCGTTAACTTTTGTATCTAAACCTGGTTCTACTCTATCATCTGCTCCAAAAGGAATATCGTTAGCAATAAGAATTTCTCTTACTGTTCCTTTTTTAGTTTTAAGCTCAATTTTACTGCTATTATCTAAATTCACGGCAAAAACATTGTGCCCTGTATATTCTTCCGCTACTACGAAAGCTCCTGATAATAATAATCCTGACGTTGCCGCTGCGGCTATAATTCTACCTAATTTCATTCTGTTAATCAATCTCCTTTTTTTCTTCTAATCCGAACAACGTACATGCATTGTTAAATGTATGCTTCGTTAGTTGTTCATATGACATTTCTTTTAAATCTGCAATTTCCTGTGCTACATAGTGCACATATGCTGGCTCATTTCTTTTACCTCTATATGGTGTTGGTGTTAAATACGGACAATCTGTCTCAATTAACAGCCTATCTAGCGGACAAGCTTTTGCTACTTCTTTTGGTGTTTTAGCATTTTTAAACGTTACTGGTCCACCTAATGAAATATAAAAGTTCTCTTTTAGCATAATATTCATACTTTCAACTGAACCTGAGAAACTATGCATTATTCCACCTATTTCACTAGCCTTTTCTTCTTGAAGTATTTGTATCGTATCTGCCATAGCATCACGTGTATGAATTACAATTGGTTTGTTTACCTCTTTTGCTAGTTGAATTTGTCTTCTAAATACTTCTTTTTGAACATCTTTTGGACTTTTATCCCAATGATAATCCAATCCGATTTCTCCGATTGCTACTACCTTATCATTAGTTAAAGCAATATTCTTAATCATTTCATATTTTTCATCAGTAAAATCTATTGCTTCTACTGGGTGCCAACCGACTGTTAAATATAAAAAATCATATTTAGCTGTGATTTCCAGTGCTTTTTCTATACTTTTATCATCGAAACCAACTATATTTATTAATTTTACTCCCGCTTCTTTCGCACGAGCAATGGTTTCTTCTAAGTCTTCTAAATAAGCATCATCATTTAGATGCGCATGTGTATCAAATAACATACCACGCCTCCTTACTCTTATGATTATAACAAAAGAAAGTTTCAGTAGAATATCTAAATTGTGTCAATTATGTTACAATACTTTTTCAATTAACGAGGGTTAACGTAATCATAAATAAATCTTAGAATATTCCTATAAAATTATCTCTATACTTTTCTAATTTCTTCTTTGTTTAATAAATTTAATTTAAATAAAAAATAAAAACTAGTCTTCATTATAAAAGACCAGTTTTTTATCTTATTCAGCTTTAAAATCTACTACTTGAGCACCAATAAGTTGTTCTAAAACTTCTGGTTTCACTTCTACTTGATGTCCTACTTTACCTGCTGAAACGATGATTGTTTCAACTTCGCGACATTTCTCGTCAACAAAAGTCGGAAATAATTTTTTCATCGCAAATGGTGAACATCCGCCTTTTACATAACCAGTAATTTTTGTTAAGTCTTTAAGCGGTAGCATTGATAAACTTTTCACTCCTGCTGCTTTGGCAAGTTTTTTAAAGTTTATGCTGTCTTCACTCATAAGTACTCCTACAACGTAGTTACCTTTGCCATCTGTAGTCATTATTGTTTTGAATACTTGATTATGATCACGCCCAATAATATCAGCTACTCCTACTCCAGTTTTTGCAGCATCACTTTCCGCATCAAATTCAAAATGATTATATTCTACACCATTTTCATCTAAAAATCGCATAGCATTTGTTTTGATTTCTTTTTTCTTAGCCATATCTATACCTCATCATCTAATTATATTGATTATATCTAAATTATAAATAATATTTTACTCCAAACTTTCTCATGTGTCAAAATTTCTTTATACTAAAATATTTCTTTCATAATAAATAAGTTGCGCTTTAAATTTTAAAGCACAACTTATTACTTTCTTACTTTAGTCTTCTGTTCCCCAAACTTCTTCTACTATTTCTTTGATTAGACCAATTTTTTTCCATTGATCTTCTTCTTTAATGACATTTCCTTCTTCAGTAGAAGCGAAGCCACATTGAGTACTTAAGTAGATATTTTCTAATGGAACGTACTCACTAGCTTCTTTAATTCTTGCGATTACTTCTTGTTTATCTTCTAAATCTGCAAATTTAGAAGTGATTAATCCTAAAACTACTTTTTTGTCTTTCCCAACTTTCGCTAATGGTTTGAAATCTCCTGCACGATCTGTATCGTATTCTAAGTAGTATGCATCTACATTTTCCCCAGCTAGTAGTTCGTCTTCAACGTTTTGGTATCCACCTTGAGAGATCCATTTAGAAGCGAAGTTACCACGGCATACGTGAGTATTAATTGCTAAATCTTCTGGCTTACCTTCTATTGTTTCGTTATTAAGAGCTAAACAACGTGCTGCATATTCTCTACGAACTTCTTCTAATGGACGCTCGTCACGGAAACGATTAGCAAATCCATCATCAGCTAATGCTCCCCATGTACAATCGTCAAATTGTAATACGCGTAGCCCTTCATTGTAAAGGTCTGCTATTACTTGTTTATATGCTGCTACAATCGCATCTTTTAATTCTTCGAATGTTGGATAGAATTTTTCATATCCTTTAATGTGATCTTCTGTACGAATCAACTCGAAGTATAATTGTGATGGTGATGGAATTGTTAGTTTAACTGTTACATCTTTTTTATCAGCTACTAAGTCTCTTAAGAATTTGTAGTGTGCTACAAACGGATGATTTTCTCCGCTGATTTTCCCTGATACTTTTGCTGTATCTGGTTTAGTTTCAATTCCTTTGAATGGGTACCCTTTTTCTCCTTGTACGTGTTCTACACCGTTAAGTCCCCAGAAGAAATCAAGGTGCCAATATGCACGGCGGAACTCTCCATCAGTTACCCCTTTTAATCCATTTGCAATTTGTTTTTCAACTAATTCTGTAATTACTTTATCTTCTACTTTTGTTAATTCTTCTTGTGATAATTCTCCTTTTGAGAATTTCTCACGAGCTTCTACTAACTCCTTAGGTCTTAAAAATGATCCCACGTGATCTACTCTATATGCTGCTCTTTCTACTACTTTATTTTGACATCCTTGACACATATTTTATTTCTCCTTTTTATCTACTTTTCTCTTTTTTTATAAATATCCTTTTTCATAAACTAAAAATTTTATATAAAGACCGTACTATTCGTCCTCTGGTAATATCGCTACTACTCTTACTGGAGATCCAGTCGCTTCTGTCCAATTTGGATAAGCAATTGATATTAATGCTCCAGTCGCAGGTACTTGATCAAGATTTGCTAAAACTTCGATTTGGTAAATATCTTGTTCCAATAAATAATATTCTTGGATCAGCCCTTCAGCAGCTGCTGTAACTCCTGAGTCAGTATCTAGAGTTTCGTGACCAACCGCTTTAACGTTTCTTTCTTTAATTAAGAATTCTAATGCATCTCTTCCCCATCCTGGAGTGTGTTGAACTTCATTCTCATCTAGGTTTCTAATCTCATCATAGCTAGGCCAACGTTTTGACCAATCACTTCTGAATGCTACGAATGATTCTGGTAATATCTCACCATGTTCAGCTTCAAAATCAAGGATATCTTGTTTAGAAATTACGTAGTCATTATTTTCTGCTACTTCTTTACTTTTATCAATTACATATAAAGGTAATAGTAAATCTTTAAGTTCAATTTCATCTAACCAGCGACCACCTTCAACGAAGTGAATAGGTGCATCGATGTGTGTTCCATATTGACCTACAACGGAGAACTTTTGAACATAGAATCCATCTTTTAAAGTAAAGACATTTTCTTTTTCTAAAGCAGGTAGTGCTGGGAATTTAGGTGAATTTTCATCAATTTTATGGCTTAAGTTAACCCATTTTTTGTTTTTTAAAGTTTTATAAATATTTAGTAATTCTGACATGTTTTTGTCCCTCCAAAGTGTTTGTAATATTAGATTAAGTTAAGTATCCTTGTGATTATTTTGAGAAATAAAAAAATCCTCACAGAAGCTTATGCTTCTGCAAGGACGTCTAATAATTTACGTGTTACCACCTTACTTTATGATATTCTCACAAATATCAACTCAAAAAGTACGCACCAAAATAGAATGGTGTTATACCCTGAAGCTATAACGGGCTCACCCGTAAAAGTCTAATTATTCGACCATTAACACTCAAAGACCATTTTCAAAGTTTCCAATACGATCTCTTTTCACCAACCGAGACTCTCTTTACCATCTTTCACTTTTACTTATCTTATCAACGTGTGAATCATTAACTTGTTAATTAGTATAACAATTAATTTTTAGTATGTCAATAGTTTTTTTGAAAAAATTGTATATTTTTATCTAAAAACTATTTATAATTTTGAGTAATTGTCAGAAAACAAGAGACAATTCCTTTGTTTCTATCATAGAATACTTATCTTTTTCCTAAACTTTTATAGAAACTTATATTCTTATTTTTGTTCGAACCAGTTTCCAAAGAACAGCTGGCACTAATAATATTGTTAACACTAAAGCAACGATTTGATTAATACCGAATACATCTACTAATACTAGTAAAACAAAAGTAAATACTCCCATTAATAATATTAAATATCCCACTAATGAAACTCTTTCTATTATGAAAAATGCACCTTCTTTTTCTACATTATGATTTTTATAAACCTTACTTGTTAACAGCATAATTATTGTTAAAATAACTAGGTAAATAATAATATTCTTCCAAGGAGTATACCCGAAATAGTAAAACATTGGCATCCATGGTAAATTATCAACAAATGGCCCATCTGGAAGATAATTTACAAAGAACAATCTTCCTACAGCAATCCACACTCCCAATGGATAATATATCAGTGTAAGGGCAGGAATATACATTACGCCTATACTCAATATACTTCCACAAAAACTTGATAAAATAGCTCCTAGTAATACTAAACCTATTCCCAGTATATATATTTTATTATTTATTTCAAATACCGCTGGCGCGTTATAAATTTCTCCTAACAAACTATTACTTATAACCACTATATTAGCTAGTCCTGTTAGAATATAAGTAACTATTAAAGTTAAAAATGATAAAATTACTTTGGCAAAATATACTTTCTCTTTTTCATAAGGTAAGCTCGCTACAAATTTACCAAAATTAGTATGATATTCAACTCCAAAGATTAACAACGGGATTAAAGTTATCAAAATATAATAACCAATATTAATCCCCTCGTTAAACATAGTTTCTTTCAACTTAACTTTACTAGCTTCTAGATTTTCTTTTAAGAAAGTTAATGTTTTTACATTACTAATATCTAGTGCTGGTGGATATACTTTATCTAATTCCTCTTGTTTATCAAAGTACTCCTTGCTACCTGGCTGTATTCGTGACCATTCTTTATACTTAGGAACGTTATTCAGTTCTTCTTCTGTTAAATATTGTTTGTATTTTTCACTCTCTCCACCTGTAAGTACATTTAGATCCTGATTATTAGTATAAAATGTCCATAATGGAGAACTTGGAAAATTATGTAAATATGCTCCAACCGCATAAGCATGTTTCATCTCATCTAATTTATCTTTCGATATTTTTTCCTTATAATTTTTTTGATATTCTTCTTTCAACTTATACAATTCATTTGTTTTTTGATTTAACTCATCATTAGATGAGCCTTTTCTAATTTCCAATTCTTTAGCTATTCCTGTTGTTAATTGAAAATCATAAACTGCAACTCCATTTTTTAATTTATTTAGTTGTTTATTAGTAGTTGTGGCAGCAAATGTTGAAAAGGCAATTAATAGTATAATTAACATTATTGAATATTGTTTCAAATATATACGAATAATTTTTAAAATATCTTTACACATTTTCATCTTCCCCCTTACTATTTATTAAAAAGATATCTTCTAGCGAAATAGGAAGTCTATCATATTGAAGAAGTTCTTTATCTTGAATAATATCTTGAGTAACTTCATAACTTCCTTTCATAATAACTACATAGACTCTTCCAATATTACTAATAATTCTTACGTCAGGATTACTGCGTAACTCCTCTGATATTTTTTCTTGATACACTAATTGATATTTACTATACTCATCCTTATTAACTTCTTCACTAACTCCTACCCCATCATCTAAATAGACAACCTTATCACTTATATTTTCCAGAGCATTTAATTGATGACTACTAATCAATAATCCAATCCCATCACTTTGAGCATCCAAAATATAGTTAGTTATTACTTTAATATTTATTACATCTATCCCATCCAATGGTTCGTCTAAGAGGATAAACTTAGTTCGGCACGAGATCCCCAAAATTAAACTAAAAATAGTTGATTGTCCTTTGGATAACTCAGATAATCTACTAGTTAGTGATAATTTAACATTTTCTAATTCTGTTTTAAAATATTGTTCATCAAAATTTTCATAAGCTAACTTGTAAAATTCACAAACCCTTTTAATTTTAGAATTTTTAAAATAATTGAATCTATCTGGTATATAAATCAGTTGTTTTTTTATGTTTTTATTATCTACACCTTCAATTCCTATTTCCCCAGAATCTTGACTATATATTCCTGATAGTATCTTTAATAAAGTTGTCTTCCCACTTCCATTTCTACCAACAAGTGCTACAATTTCCCCAGAACTTACGGTGAAACTAACATTGTTTAATACTATCTTTTTTGAAAATTTTTTATTAATATTATCTATCGTAAGTTTCATAATTTTTCTCCTTTATCTTTTCTGATATGACTTCGCATAATTTCTCCATCGATAATCCTAAAAATTTCCATTCCATGATTAATTCTTTTAACTTTCCATCAATCTCTTTCTCATTATCCATAATTAATCATCCTTTCGAAATTCTAACTTAATTTTTTCTAATAAAGCTTCTTCGGAAATTCCTCTTATCTTTACTTCCCTAACTAAATCCTCAATTATAGAATCTATTAATTCATAATTTGGAACAATATTGTCAAAATTATTAGTAATAAAAGTACCTCTTCCTACGATTGTTGTGATTATCTTTTCACTTTCTAGCTGTTGAAAAGCTTTTTGAACTGTACTAACATTAACACCAAGCATTTTAGAAAATTCTCTTACCGATGGTAATTTATCTCCCTCTTGTAATAAGTTTTTACTTATCATAGATTTAATTTGATCTACTATTTGTTTATAAATAGGTTTATCTGATAATGCTTCAATCTGAAACATGGTGACCTCCTTTCTAAGTGTACCATATACCGCCATACATTTTCTACTTAAAGTGTACCATACATCGCCATACATTACAAGTAAAAAAAGACATAATAATAAATTTTTTTAATAAATTATTATGTCTAAATTTTTTATTTATGTTTTTTTTGTAACAATGGATTTAACACTACTCTAAAAATAGAATCAGCTATAATAATTCCTACTGCTAATCCTACCGCTCCATAAAAACTATTTAGGAAGATTTTAGCAGAATTTCCGTATTCATCTAATAATAATGTTCTAAATGCATCGTAAATAGTAACTCCAGGTACTACTGGAACTAATCCAGGTACGAAGTAAACCGTTAATGGATTTTTAAATTTAATCGCACAAATTTGGCTTATATTTGCTAAAAGTAGTGAACACACCAGACTTGACATAAAAACACTTTGTCCATGACTCCACATTTCCCAATATCCACACCAACCTATCGCACCTATTATTCCACCAGTCACTAAAGTTTTTCTAGGAACATCACAAATAATTGCAAATGACACCGATGATATAAAACTAAAGATAAAGTGATATAGTAATAATAAACCATGACTTAATACTGCAATCATTATAACGCACCTCCTAGTAATCTAACAAGATAATAAACTGTTACAATTCCCGCACCTAGTGCAAAAGCCACACAGAATGTTTCAATAAAACGTATAGTTCCTGAAATAAACTGCTTAGCTATAATATCTCTCATAGAGTTCGTTATTGTAATACCGGGTACAAGTGGAACTACTGCCCCGATCATAGCAAGTCTAAGCGACTGACCATTTAATAAGGCAAAACCTAAATATCCCGCTACTCCTCCTACAAAGGTACTAATATACTCCGAGATAAACGGTGCCTTTAAATAACTTATGACTTTTATGTAAACATAAAAGGCAACCGCTCCCGCTATACTACCCGGAATCACATCCCAAAAACTACCTTCAAAAATCAATACAATACTACCACTAAGAATACCTGAACAAAGTACTTTGAACCAATCTTTAATTGGACTTTTTTCTGCTTGAACTCTCTTTAATGCATCATACATATCAATTAGAGAAATTTGTCCTGCTGTATAAGCTCTAGATAGTGTGTTCACCGCTGTCGTCTTTGTTAAGTTATACGTTCTATCATCAACCCTTCTAAAATCCGTTCCAATTCCTTCAATTCGGATAAATATACCCGTCAAAGTTACGTGTGTATAATATTCATCTGTTCTTACTTCTCCAACACCTTTTCTAATAATCCTCTCAAGTGTATCTTCAGTACGATAAACTTCAGCTCCATTTTCCATTAAGATTCGTCCTGCAAGTAACGCTGTTTTCATCAATAATTTTTCATACATCACTTTTCTCCAACAAAGATTAGTTGAGTAACAAAATAAAAAAACTATATATTATTACACAGTTTTAAATATTGCTATCTTTTTCATTTTTCATTACTCTTAGTTGCTAATCTCTCACCTTTCTTAAAACATTTCCAAGGTTATTATATCATAAATATTGTAATAAAAATATACTTTTTATAATTTTATTTTTCTATTCTTTCATCTTCAATAATTTTATTTTTTATAATGTTTTTTAATTTGTTATTATACTTTTTCCTTTTAATAAAATCTTTATTTTCTTTAAAAAAATTATTTTTTTACGATATTTTCTCATATCACTTGAATAAAATATTTATAAGTACTACAATAAAATTAAAGAATATTTCGTGTGGGGAGGAAATATTATGAAAGTCATATTTTTAAAAAAATTTCGAGAATAATATCTATTAATAATTATACAATTTAAATGAATATTAATGTACAAATAGGAGGAGATTATTATGGGATGTACAACTATTCTTGTAGGTAAAAATGCTAGTTTTGATGGTTCAACTATGGTGGCGCGTACTGAAGATTCACCATCTGGAGTATTTAGAGCAAAAAGATTTATCAATGTAAGTCCAGAAGAACAACCGCGAAAATATAAATCTGTTATTTCTAAGGTTGAAATAGATTTACCAGATAATCCTGTTCGTTATACAGCAGTGCCAAACGCTATTTTAGACAATGGGATTTGGGGACAATGTGGTGCCAATGAATTTAATGTTTCTATGAGTGCTACAGAAACTATAACATCTAATGAACGTGTTCTTGGAGCCGATCCATTAGTAGAATACGAGCCTGCTGTAGGAAAACCAGGTGATGCTGATTATATTCCTGAAAAAGTAGGAGGAATTGGTGAAGAAGATATTTATACGATTGTAATGCCTTATATTGCAAGTGCTCGTGAAGGGGTAACATTCTTAGGAAGTTTACTTGAAAAATACGGTACTTATGAAATGAACGGTATTGCATTCCAAGATGAAGATGAAATTTGGTGGTTTGAAACTATTGGAGGGCATCACTGGATGGCACGTCGTGTACCTGATGACAGTTATGTTATTATGCCGAACCAACTAGGTATAGACGCTTTCGATTTTGAAGATGCTTTTGGAGCTAAAAAAGAGTACATGTGCTCTGCTGATTTAAAAGAATTTGTAGATAAATATCATCTAGATTTATCAATTGATGGTAATTTTAATCCACGTCACGCTTTTGGTAGCCGTAGTGATGCTGATCACACATATAACACACCACGTGCATGGATACTACAACGTTATTTCAATCCTACATCAAACACATACGATGGAATAAATGCTGATTATCGTCCAGATTCTGACAATCTTCCTTGGGCTAGAATTCCTGAGAAAAAAATAACTGTAGAAGATATAAAATATGCTCTATCACATCACTATCAAGGAACTGAATATAATTCATATTCTAAAAATATCCACTCAGTTAAAAAAGGAACTCTACGTCCAATTGGTATAAATCGCACTAACTTCTTAGGATTAGTTCAAATTAGACCTTATATGCCTGACGAACTTAAATCAATCCAATGGTTAGCTGTTGGTTCTTGTGTGTTTAATGCTATTGTTCCATTCTACACTAACATTAATCGCACACCAGAATATTTAGCTAATACTACTAACCAAGTAACAACTGAAAACTTCTACTGGACTAATCGTTTAATAGCTGCTCTTTGTGATGCTCACTTTGCTGATACTGCTTCACATATTGAACGTTATCAATTAAAAGTTCAATCACAATCAAGAGAACTTCTTAATAAATATGATGAAGAATTTATAGAAACTAAAGTTTCTAAAGAAGCTGCTAAAGATTATCTTGAAAAAGCTAACGATATTATTGCTAGAGAGCTTAAAGTCCAAACAGATGATTTACTAGATAAAGCATTATTTACAGCGAGCTGTAATATGAAAAATAAATTCGCAAGATCTGATGCGTAGATTTTAAAAAGAGAACCATGTGGTCTAATGCCATATGGTTCTTTAATTTTATTTTACTTTATTTATCTGTATAGTAAGTCTTCGTTGCGTACGTTGTACTTAACCTATGCCAATTCATAATTTCAAATTCTACTTTGCCACTTTGCAGTTGGAACTATGAGTTAATCGTTAAATTTCACAAATCCAAAGGATGCAGAGAAATTTTATCGAGTAACTTATGCAACAATAACTCTAATCATCAGAAGCAACGCGACTAAGATGATTAGTAGTTATCACTGCTACTTTCTCTCATCTCTTCGTTCCTCTAAAAGTAAGTCTTCGTTGCGTACGTTGTACGTAAGGATTTCGACAAATCAAAGATCCCATAAATCTTAATAACGCTCGCAGTAGACGTATTCCAATCAACTTCAGCTATCGCCTTGCTTCTTGATACGTCCTTGCGTACTTTGTACCTAACGTATTCTATTTCATAATTTCAAATCCTACATTGCCACTTCGCAGTGGTTGCTTGCCAATCACTGCGCTCTTGGAGCAACTGTGCGTATTTTGCACGTAAGGATTTTTACGAATCGAAGATTCTAAAAATCTTAACGCTGCCTCGCAGTCTTGACTATGAGTTAATCGTTAAATTTCACAAATCCAAAGGATGCAGAGAAATTTTATCGAGTAACTTATGCAACAATAACTCTAATCATCAGAAGCAACGCGACTAAGATGATTAGTAGTTATCACTGCTACTTTTATTCGTCTCTTCGTTCCTCTAAAAGTAAGTCTTCATTGCGTACTTTGTACCTAACGTTTTATGCAATTCGAAGAATTGCTAAAACGGAAGGTACAAAGCAAAAAAAGACTACCTTGCCTGGTAATCTTTTAAAGTATAATTAGATTTAATTT
>NZ_CAUSAI010000013.1:0-37684 GCF_963529685.1 uncultured Gemella sp. | reverse complement strand
TTACATCAGAGATCAAATCTTCACTCACCCAACAATGGCTGAGAACTTAAATGATTTATTCAAATTAATCTAATAACTACAAAAAAGCGACTTGAAAATAATCTTTTTTAGAAATGATGTTTTCAAGTTGCTTCTCTTTTTATATCATTTAAATTTTCCGAAAATTTAAAATTTTTCAAAGTTTTTTTATTAAATGTATCTTATTCCCCTTTACAAATAAGTTTTTTTCTTGTATAATGGACACATGTCTTTTTAAAAAATACAACAAAAAGGAGATCAAACTATGAGTTATTATAAAAGAATTCCATTAATAGCAAAACTTATATTAGCTGTCGCACTGGGAATAATTTTAGGAAGCACTCTTCCTACTGCCCTTATTAGAGGTTTCGTAACATTCTCATCAATATTCAGCTCATTCTTAGGATTCACAATCCCTCTTATTATCGTAGGATTTATCGTACCAGGTATCAGCCAAGTATCTAACAACGCTGGAAAATTACTTGGACTTTCAACAGGTGTTGCATATATTTCTACTATTATCGCAGGAACATTTGCATTCCTAACAGCTAAAGCTGTATTACCAAACATTTTAGCTAATGCCACATTACAAACATTCAAAAATCCAGAAGACTTAATGTTAAAACCATTTATAGAGTTTAAAATGACTCCGATTTTTGATGTTACTACTGCATTAATTATCTCATTCATCTTAGGAATTGGGATTTCTGCAACACAATCAGAAGGATTAAAACAAGGATTTGCAGACTTCGGAGAAATTATAGAAAAATTACTTGCTACAGTAATTATTCCACTTCTTCCTTTCTACATCCTAGGTGTATTCATGAACATTACCGCTTCTGGTGAAGTATTTAAAATCTTAAAAATCTTCGCTATGGTATTCGTTCTAATTATTATCTTACACTTTATAATTATCCTTGCTCAATATACTTTTGCAGGTACACTTAATAAGAAAAATCCATTTAAGATGCTTGTTAATATTCTACCAGCATACATGACGGCAATTGGTACTCAATCATCAGCCGCTACTATTCCAGTAACACTAAAAAGCACTAAAAACATGGGCGTTGATAAAAATATCGCAAACTTTACAATTCCATTATTTGCGACTATTCATTTATCAGGAAGTACAATTACATTAACTACATGTGCATCTGCAGTATTCTGGTTACAACACGGTGCTACATTCCCATCAGCTGCAGTTATGGTTAAATTTATTCTTCTTCTTGGAGTAACAATGGTAGCTGCTCCTGGTGTCCCAGGTGGTGCAGTTATGGCAGCTCTTGGACTATTACAATCAGTTCTTGGATTCAATGAAATCATGTTATCTCTAATGATCGCATTATACATCACTCAAGATAGCTTTGGAACTGCATGTAACATCTCAGGAGACGGAGCTTTATCAGCTGTTGTTGACAGACTTAACAAAGCCTTCTTCAAAGAAGATGTAAATCAAAAAGCATAAAAACTAACCCCACAGACGTGAGTTTGTGGGATTTTTTTCATATACGTTGAGGTTTTTTCTCACACCACAATCAAAAAACAAGTATCTAAAACAGTAGGTTGTCAAATAAACTTAACAAAAAAAGCGACTCTTTGAACTTAATCTCCAAGCCGCTTCCATTATTCTATTTAAGTTTATATCTTAGTTTTACTGGATTATGATCACTATATCTATACTCTTGATTTAGAGTTTCTACTCCAAGTACTTCTATATTATCACTCGCAATATACCCATCGATAATGAAACCATATGTGCCTTCACTATCTTTTACATAAGGTTTATTATTAAGTCTTGCTGAATTGCGACTTTCATCATACACTAACTTAAAGCCGCTCGGTAATAAACTCTTATCAAAATTTTCAGCACGCCAAAGTTCTTCTGGTACAACATTAATTTCATCTTTTGTTAGAGTTTTTAACGATTGATTAAAATCTGCTCCAACTAGCACATAATTACCTTTCTTATACTCATAATCGATAAACTCAAGAAGTTGTTTTGTCTGAGCAACTTTTCCAGAATTTCCCTTATCATAAGCATCAAGATGAGCGTTAATTAATATCAAATACTTATCACTATTTTCTATTTTCGTATAAATAACAGAAAATCCACGTTTTAAATTAGCTAGTCTTTCAGGAAATGTAAATGGAATTGCCATTTGGAATCTTCTTGCACTCTCTATTTTGAAATCAGTCGCAGTATATATACCACTTTTCACCTTCCCTAGTGGAGGCAATGGATAAGGCACATATCTAACTTTAAAATTATAGGCTAAAATACTGTTTAAGCCTAATTTTTCATCGAATGCTATAACCTGATTAATATTATAACTACGCTTTGAATCTTCATCAATTTCTTGGATAAAGTTAACATTTGCTTTCTCATTTTTAACTATTTCTGTAATATTTTTCAAATTATCTTCAACATGATTTTTATCTAGTGGCAGTACCATTTTTCCACCATCCATGAAGAAATCTTCATCCTTATCTAGACCAGCATATCCTATATTCCAGTTAAGGGCACTATATTCTGTCCCTAACTTTGCACTTTCTGAAGCACCCTGCTTAGTTACCGGCAAACTTTCAACTCCATTCGGGCTATATTCAGTAGCCATCAAATACCCAACTAAACCTAAAAAGCCTAATACCCCTACTAACAACAAACTTATTATAAATTTTAATATTTTTTTCATCATCAACCTCATAAAAAAGGGGACTCTATAAAATCGCGATTTCCGAGTCACTCCCTAATAATTTTCATTATAAACTATTAATCTTTCTTCTTGTCTGGTAATTGTGACACGATAATTCCTGCAAATACGATAAACATACCGATTCCTTCTCTTATACCAATGTGTTCCCCAAGGATAAGCACTCCTCCTATTGCAGCTACAACAGACTCTAAACTCAATATTAAAGATGCTGTATGAGGTGGAACATCTTTTTGGCCAACAATTTGTAAAGTATACCCTACTCCGCTAGATAATACACCTATCCCTAATAACGGCCACACAACACTCATAATATCCGAAAAAATTATTGTTTCCTTAAATACTGCAAGAACTAAGCTCAACACAGATACAACAATTAATTGAACAAGCGATAAGAACATTGAGTTAACTCTAACAGCCGAATAATCAATAACAATAATATGAAGCCCGAATAGAACTGCACTAACCAAAACAATAAGATCTCCAGTCTCTAACGCTATCTCTTCTTTTACAGATAAGAAATAAAATCCAATTACAGATAAAATCAACCCCACTACAAAGAACTTATTAAGTTTATTGCCTAAGAACACTCCGATAAATGGTACTATACATATATATAAAACTGTAATAAATCCAGCTTTGCCCGCAGTTGTCATACCAATACCAACTTGAGCAATATACATCGCAAAAAACAATACTATTCCACAAATTCCACCAAGCAACCAACTTTGTTTTTTCGTCGTTGGCTCGGCTAACATTTTCGGATCTTGACTCTTATATAAACTAGGTACTAACATTGCAACACCACCTAGAAAAACTACCGCAATTACCGACCTTATTCCTACTACTGTTAATGGCCCTAATACCTTGCTCGTTATATTTTGCCAAATGAAAGCCAGCCCCCAAATAATCGTTACGATTATTAATAATAATTCTGAAATAAATTTTCTCATTAATACATCGATACACCTTTCCTATAAATTTTTTAAGATAAAAACATTATTTATCATCAATAAATAAATTTACACTTTTATAATTTTATATGTTATTTTGAAAAATTTCAACTATTAGCACCTTTTACTAATACTGATTAACTTAGAAATCATGATTTCAGATAAATCAATTTTGTAAGGTCATCCACATAAAATTTATTAAATATCTAAAATGCTTTTAGTAGTGCATTTACTAATTTTGTGTTATTACTATTCATGAGAGATTCCTTTCGTAATGAGTTGTGGTTAACTTTATTTTACACCTAGGAGTCTCTTTTTTCTATGTCTTTTTTTCAACTTTTCTTGACTTTTCTGTTTACACAAAATATTATACACTATCTTTTATAAAGTGAATTTAGATAGTAATAAATCTCTTCGACTATAAGTTCTCTTATAAACTTTGTTAAAATTTAAATCTTTTGGATCAACACTTTTATCCCCTAAAGATTACTATCGCATTAAAAAACGACATAGACAACCATAGTCATCCATGTCGTATTATAACTCGTCAAACACTATGTTCATACAAAAAAACAAAGTATACACACTGTTGCCCACAACATTATACTTTGTTTCTATTATTAAAATTTTATATACATTAATTTATATACACTAATATATGAAAGTTATTAAAAAATGTTATTTACTCAAAACATTTACGCAGATCTAAATCCAACTTCCTATATTATTTTTATGTAACTGTCTCTAACTTTATTATAATTAATATTACTCAGTTTTTCATTATACTTCCTTATACAATGAGTAAAAGTATAAGATATTATAAAATATACTTAACCACAACGGTTTATAGATTTCAAAAATCACTTTATAAAAGCTCTTTTGAAACCTAATAAACTGCGAGGGGGCGACTCGCCAAAATTGACTTCTACAAAACCATAATTTTTGAGTCACTCCCTAATTAATTGAAAATAAAATGAAATATAAGTTTATTAGGGAGAATTCAACTAAGTTCCCTTAGCTAAATCTCATTCCTAAACTAGATTAGTTTTTCGCTGGTGCATCTGCAGTTAATTCTAACTTGTAGATTGTTTGCTCACCAGTTTTTAGTTTCTCTAAATCGAATGTTTTAACACGTTTGTTAACCCATGTCATAGATTGTTGCCAACTGAATGGTAACCATGCAGCTTCTTCTCTGAATTGTTTATCGAATTTTTGGTATGCTTCTTTAAGTTTACCATCATCAAACATATCGCTACTTCCCATTGCGTCTAATGATTTTTGTAATTCTTCAGTTATGTAACGTTGTAAGTTAAGCGGTGTTGTTTTACTTACTAATCCACCTGCGTTAGGATCACTTCCTAATGCCCACGCTCCTTGGAAGATGTCGATTCCTGGATCGTCTGCTTGTACACGTTGTGACCAATCTTTAGATGCCATAAGTTTACCGTCTACTAATTTAACATCTAATCCTACTTCTTTCCAAGATTTAACGAATGTATCTGCTAACGTCTGATCGAAGTCTTGCCCTGTGTTACGGATAGCAAAGTTGAAAGTAAGTTTTTTACCATTTTTATCTTCTCTTAATCCGTCTCCATCTGTATCTTTAAGTCCTGCTTCATCAAGAAGTTTTTTCGCTTTTTCTACGTTCTTAGTATATTTCTCGCCTTCTGGGTTGTGGAACATTTTAACACTCGGTGGATAGAATCCAGATCCTGTTGGTGTGAAACGTAATCCTTTATAAACTTTTTCATTGATTTGATCCCAGTCTACCGCATAACCGAATGCTTGACGTACACGCTTATCTGCAGCTTTTGCATTTGGATTTACTTCTACTTCATTTTTTTCTTTGTTGAACTTACCTAGTTTGAATCCTACATATGAAATATATCTGTCAGATTCTCCTAAGATTGATCCGTTTTTCGCATCTTTAGTAGCATCCCAAATACCAGTAGTTAATCTATCCATTAAATCTACATCACCGTTTTTAAGAACTGCACTCGCTTGAGCTGGTGATACAACTTTGAACTGAATTTCCGGAATTTTTACATCAGCTTTTTTGTAGAAATGAGGGTTAGCTTTCGCTAATACACTTTCCCCATTAACTACTTTGTCTAAGTAATATGGTCCATAAGATAATGGTTTTTTATTTAATTCAGCTTCAGCAAATTTAGTGAAGTCTTTTGATGCAGCTTCTACTTGGGCTTTGTTTAGGAATTCTCCAATGAATCCATTAGCCCATAATAATGCTGGCTTAATTTCTGTATACTTAAGTACTACAGTCTTGTCGTCCTTTTTAACTACACCAGAGATATTTTTTGCTTTTCCTTCGTGATACTCCTTCATACCTTCGATTACTTCGAATTCATCACTATAACGAACATTTTCAGTGTACTTAGGATTCCCCATAAGTTCATAAGTCGCAACGATATCGTCTGCCTTAACATCTTCTCCATTGTTCCATTTAAGATCTTTGTGAATAGTTAATGTAACTTCCTTTTTCTCACGATCTACGTGGAACATAACTGGTGCTTCTTTATCATCTTGTTTTAGACGGTTTGCACCATCAAGCGGGAAAGCCCCATTCATTGTATACTTCATTACATCATTATCTGTTGCCTGTAAAGCAAACACTGGGTTAAACATCCCCGTTAATGGATCTGCAGAAGCGATACCGATTTTTAATTGTTGACCACTAAGTGCATTCCCACCATTTTCTACTGCCGTCTTGAATTCAACAGCCGCTTTTGTTCCTTTACTCGCTTTATTGTTACTTGCACTTGAACATCCCGCAAGTAACATTGTGAGAGCCATAGCCGAACTAACCACCTTTAACATTTTTTTCTTTTCCATTATCTTATCCTCCATGCTGTATGGTATACAGCCTTTCTTTAATATTATATTTAGCAATTATATCAAAATAAATTATTCAAGTCAAGTAATTGTCAGAAAATTTTACGTTATTTTTCTATTTATTAGATATTTTAGAAGATATTAACTTTCAATTTTTGCAAACAATCTTAATTTTCTGTATCAATTCTACAATTAACCCTATATTATTTATAGAATGTATTAACAACTTACTTCATATATCTCTGCTTTTTAACGTATTAAAAAAATATAAATTATCTATAATTATAAAATTGGGAGTGACTCAAAAATCAATTTTGCCAAGTCACTCCCATAAAGTTTATTAGATACTAAAAAGTTTTTATAAAGCGAATTTAGATACCAATAAACCACTACATCTATGAATTTTAATATAAACTTTTTTTAAAATTTAGGGCTTTCGGAGCAGCCCCTTTTTAATATTATAATCTTTGTCTAGCATCTAAACTACGTCTTAATGCACCACCGATAGAGTTAATACATAAAACTATAATTAAAATAGACAGAGCTGCTGGTAACCAAATATACATTTTATTAATAAGTACGTCTGCATCTTTTGCGTAAGATAACATAGTACCAATACTTGGTGTTCCTGCTGGAAGACCGAATCCAAGATATGTTAAACCTACCTCAATACCCATATTAGCTGCTAATGACAATGTAGCTTCTACTATGATAATAGAACTAATATTTGGTAGAATGCCTTGTAACATAATTTTCCAATCAGGTGTTCCCATAGTTTTTGAAGCTAATACATAATCACGACGTGACTCTGATAAAGCTTTACTACGTACTAAACGAGTAGAACTCATCCACGCGAATGCTGATAATATCAAGATGAACAGTACAAGACCATAATCACGTTTGATACTTACGAATACGATGATTACCATCAGTGTTGGGATAATTACCATAAAGTCCACAAGTCTCATTACAATATTATCAACACGTCCACCATAATATGCTATAACTAATCCTACTGCAGTACCAAATCCGATAGTTAATACTGTTACCGCTACTGCGATAAGAATCGAGTTAAGCATCCCCATCATTAGCCAGCCAAATACTGAATGACCTCCAACATCTGTACCTAGTAGGAATCCATCCTCACCAGGTTTTAAGAAAATATTTAATAAATCGACATCAAAATATGTACTATATACTCCACTTACACGAATGTAAATATTGAAAAGTACTACGAATACTAAAATAACACTTAACGTAACTAATGCTGCAAAGGCACCTTTATCTTTTTTAAACTCACGAGCTACAACTGAAAACCCAGAAGGAGTCTTAGTTATAACTTTTTCTTCTTTTACTTTTGTCATTGTTCAACTTCCTCCTAGTCTAATTTAATACGTGGGTCAACAATTGCCATGATAATATCACTTAGAGTACTACCAAGTAGTGTTAAGAAACCAGAGAATAGCATTAATGTTGTTACTACACTATAATCCCTATCTTGAATACTTTGATAGAATAATTGTCCCATTCCAGGATAACCGAAAATCGTTTCTACGAAAATACCACCACTGAATAATCCAGTAATAGAGAATCCGAAGAATGCTGCGATTGGTAAAATAGAGTTTCTGAAGATATGCCCTGAGTAAACTTTATTAACTGGCACACCTTTAGAACGCGCTGTTTTTACATAATCACTTTGTTTCGCATCGATAACTTCATTACGTAAATATTGAACAGTTGATACCGTTGATAATAACGCTAAACAGATACCCGGTAAAACTAAGTGTTGCAGTTTATTGATATAGTATGAGAATGTCCCTGGATCAAGGTTAACATCCACAGATCCACTTGTTGGGAACCATCCTAAACCGAAACCGAATAATGCAATCATAAATAAATATAATACGAATGATGGTATCGCTAAGAAGAAGAAGTTATAAAAGTTTACGAATTTATCGAATTTAGAACCATTATAACGTCCTGCATACATCCCCATAGGAATAGCGATTGAATACATTAATAATGCTGTAAATAATGACAGGTTAAATGTATTGAAAATTCTTTCTCCTAAAAGTGTCCCAACCGACTTACCAGTAGTATAACTCAAACCGAAATCCCCATGGATAAAGTTATTCAACCAAGTTAGATATTGTTGATACCAAGGATCATAGAATCCACTCGCTTGACGAATCGCCTCAATTTGCTCTTGAGAAATCTTTGGATTTTCTGCAAGACCACTAAATGGATCCCCAGGCATAAGCTTAGCTAAACCAAACACTAGTATACTAAGGATGAACAACTGTGGTATCATTACTAAAAAACGTTTTAAAACTACTTTCCACATTATACTTCTCCTCCTTTCATCGCTACATAGTGTGTATCTGTTAATTTTTTAAGTGGATATACCCTTCCATCTTTATCGAAATAATCATTGTAATGTTTTTGATACTCTTCTTCAACAGCTTGTCTAATTTCTTTTACTTCTTTAGCTTTATCTAAGTTTGTACTTGGAATAGCTGCAATAAGACGTTTTGTATAAATATGCTGAGGATTGTTGTAAATATCCTCACGAGTTCCACGTTCTACTATACGACCACGGTACATAATATAAATGTAATCACACATATGTTTAACAACACCAAGGTCATGAGAAATAAATAGATAACTTATATTAAATTCTCTTTGAATTTTTTTCATAAAGTTTAGAACCTGTGCTTGAACTGAAAGATCGAGTGCAGACACCGGCTCATCAGCCACTATTAAACGAGGATTACATGCAATAGCACGAGCAACCCCGATACGTTGACGTTGTCCACCTGAAAACTCAAATGGATATTTATACAAAGCATCTTCGCCCATACCAACGATATTAAGAAGTTCTAGAACTCTTTTTTTAGTTTCTTCTTCATTTAAGTTTTCGAAGTTATTAATAGGTTCAGCAATAATATCAACAATGCGTTTTTTCGGATTTAAGCTAGACATTGCATCTTGGAAAATCATTTGAACATCGCGATTATATTTAATTTTATTACGAGATGCTCTTTTAGTAACATCTTCGTTTTTATAGATAATTTGCCCATCTGTTGCTTTTTCTAAACCTAGAACTACTTTACCAACAGTAGTCTTTCCACTACCACTTTCTCCAATTAGCCCATAAGTTTTTCCAGCTTCTATTTCAAGATCAACACCATCTACTGCATAAACATAATCTTTAATCGTATTGAAAAATCCACCACGAATAGGATAATATACTTTTAGATTTTCTACTTTAAGCATTGTTCTCCTCCCCTTCAAATTCAAAGTTTCTATAACATGTGCAACGCACATGATGTCCTTCTTCTACCTCATGTAGCGTTGGGTTGTGTTCATGTTCTTCTTTATTTACCCAAGGAATACGATCAGCAAAACGGCATCCTTGTCTATCTAGAGTTTTTAAAGAAGGAACCATACCTTGAATAACATAAAGTTCTTCATCAGCTTGCTCATCATCAATTTGAGGAATACTACGTAATAGACTACGCGTATATGGATGTTTTGGATTTTTAAATATTTGTTCAGCAGTTCCAAGTTCCACTACTTCTCCTGCATATAACACAGCTACTCTATCAGCCATTTCAGCAACAACCCCAAGGTCGTGAGTAATTAAGATAATTCCTGCGTGCATTTCTGCCTGAAGTCCTTTAACAAGGTCTAAGATTTGTGCTTGGATAGTAACATCTAGTGCTGTAGTTGGCTCATCTGCGATAAGAACACTTGGCTTACAACTCATCGCCATTGCTATCATTACACGTTGACGCATACCACCAGATAATTCATGCGGATACTGTTTTGAACAACGCTCTGGATTAGGAATACCCACTTGTGTCAACAACTCGATAACACGTTTTTGTCTTTCTTCCACACTTAACTCCGTGTGATAAATTAAGGCTTCTTCAATTTGTTTCCCAATTCTGTGTAATGGATTTAATGAAGAAAGAGGATCTTGGAATATCATCCCAATATCTTTTGTTCTGATTTTATTCATTTCTCCCTCGGTTAAGTCTAACAAATTCTTTCCATTGAAGATAATCTCTCCAGTAGACTTCGTTAAATTCTCATTATGAAGACGCATAATAGTAGTTGCTAATGTAGACTTACCACAACCACTCTCACCAACGATGGCTAATACCTCGTTTCTATATAGGTTCAAACTAACTTTATCAACAGCATTAAAGTAATCATCTTTAATTCTAAATGCCGTCTCTAGATTTTTAATCTCTAATAGTTTCTCCATTCACCTATCTCCTTCCAATAACTTTCATCAATAATAAATACAAATTTAAACTTCATTTCTTTTATTTTCTTACATTTTATATTATATTTTTTATATTATAATTTTGTTTTATATATTATAACTTTTCAAAAAATGGCATAATACTATATTATAAAATTTTTAGAAAAAAAGCAATAAAAAAGAAAAAATTCGCAGTAAAAAACTAGAATTTTCTGACTATTTAGAAAATTGAATATCAAACTCTAATCCTAAATCTACAAAATAAAAAATACCGACATACATATTAAACTGCACATCGATATTCTTCTATATTTCTATAATTTTTGTTGGAATCACTGGATCAGTATCCATTATAACTATTCTATCATTACAATCGATAGTTTTATCAGCTTCTAAAACACAATCTATATCCTTGTTCTTAAGCGTCATATCCGCTGTCATACGAGCAAGTTCTTTAGTATTATTCTGTTCGCTTAAGTGGGCTAAAAGAACATTTTTCGTATTGCTCCCAACTATTTTTGTTAAATAATTAGCAGAGTCCGTATTCGACAAGTGTCCCATATCTGATAATATACGCTGTTTTGTCGTCCACGGATAAGGTCCACTAAGCAGAACATTTTCCTCATGATTACTCTCATAAACAATCGTGTGAGAGTCTCTCACATAATCAATCATCTTATCAGATACATATCCCGTATCTGTAAGGATACTTACTCTTTTCCCTTCACATTCGAAAGTGTAAAATTGCGGATTAATTGCATCATGACTAACTCCAAAACTATTAACAACTACATCATTAAAAATTTTACTCTCCTCTTTTTCAAAATGAAACTTAAGATCCGAACTGATTTCACCACATTTAGTCATACTTTGCCAAGTAAGCTTATTAGCATACACAGGGATATTATATTTTCTAGCTAATACTCCTACTCCTTTAATATGGTCTATATGCTCATGCGTCACAAAGATTGCATTGATATCTTTAATATCTCGCTCAATCTGAGCTAAGTTCTCTACTACTTTTTTCCCAGTCAGCCCAGCATCTACCAAGCATTTAAAATCATTATGCTCTATATAGATACTATTTCCACTACTACTGCTGGCTAATACCGATAATTTCAAATTGCACCTCCATACCAATTTTTCACTTTTCTATTATATCACCTTTTTAAAAAATTTTTAAGATAAAAATACTTTAGGATATATAAAGTTTGCTTTCTATAATTACTATATATATTCTTCTATAAAGACTCTAATTCACATGAAAAATCATCCTTACTATCTAAATAAAAAATAGGAGTAACTCGAAAATTACGATTTCAAAGAAATCGATCTTCTCGAGTCATCTCCTCAAAGTTTATCAGATATCTATAAAATTTTTTAATAACAAATTTAGATATCAACAAACCACTACATCTATGAATCCTATATAAATTTTTTATAATTTAGGATACTAAGACGGTTCTATTTTTTTAAAATTTTTATCTACTATTCTTTTGCTGATAAAGCTGCCATAGTTATATAGTTATACGGCTTGTTAAAATGCGGTAAGAAGAAAATATCTGTAAGAGCAAGTTTTTCAATAGTTACTTTCTCTTGGATAGCTAATGAGAATAAATGAATTCCCATTGAAATATCTTCTTTAGATGCAATTTGAGCCCCTAAAATTACACGACTATCTTTATCGTATACTATTTTGATTTTTACTTCATGGTTATCATGTTCAATAAATTCTGGTTTTTGTAAGTCTGTGTATTCTGTTACAGCTGCATTATAACCAAAACGTTTTGCTTTTTCTAATGTTAAACCAGTAGATACCATTTTCAGGTCATAGATACAAATACCATTCGAACCTTGAACACCTGCTGATTCGACTACATCTCCATCACCTCCAGCATTTAGAGCTGCAACTAATCCAGTACGAACTGCGTTAGATGCTAAGGCAATGTAGTTTGTATCTCCAACTGCATTATCATATACAGTTGCACAATCTCCAATAGCATATACATCTTTTATACTTGTTTCTTGTTTTTTATTAACTAAGAATGCTCCATTACGGAATAATTCAATTTTCCCATCACCTAATGCAGTATTTGGACGGAAACCTACAGCTAATATAACCATATCTACATCGAATGTTTCCTTATCTGTAATTAATCTTTCAACTTTTCCATCACCTTCAATAGCTTCTACTTTTTGTCCAAACGCTAATTTAATACCGTGATCTTCTAGATTTTTCTTCATTAAATTAGAAAATTCAGGATCGTAATATCCAGCAAGACATGTATCTACTATATCTACTACAGTTACTTCTTTTCCTAAACGTTCAAATGCTTCTGCAAGTTCTACACCAATATATCCTGCACCTACCACTGCTACACGTTTGATATCTGGATTAGCATTAAGTTTATTAATTACCTCTTCAGAGTTTTGGTATAACTTAACAAATTGTAAATTCTCTAATGTAGCTTTAAACTCTCTGTTTCCTGGCACAATTTCTGCTCCTTTAATTGGAGGTAAGATAGGTGTCGATCCAGTCGCAAATATCAGTTTATCATAACTTTCAACATGTTTTGTTTTTCCATCTAATAGTACGTGTACTTCTTTTTTATCATAGTCAACAGACTCAACAGGAGAATTCATATATACTTTGGCTCCTGCTTCTTCTAAAGATTCTTTACTAGCATAAAACAATCCTTCTGGACCTGAAATTTGCTTTCCAATCCATAAAGCCATTCCACATCCTAGAAATGAAATATTTGAGTTTTGGTCAAAAACTACCACTTCATTTTTATCGCCATATGTTGCTAAAATTTTATTAACACATGCTGTTCCTGCATGGTTTGCTCCAACTACTACAATTTTACTCATTTATTCATACCTCTTTTCTTTATTTTATGATAATAATTATCACTATCAATATTATATAATAAATAATAAGAAATATCAATAAATATATCATTAAAATAGTAATAAATTTAACTCATTTAATCTGTTTTAAAAATTACAATATCACTGCTTAAATAAAAAAACAATGAAAACGCTATCCTCAATGCAAGTCTTTTTGGAAATATACATTGTATTACTCTTACTGAAACATCTGTTACAATAATATAGATTTCATTCAAGATACTACACCCTATTATAGAATTATCATTATCCCAAGAAGATTTTCTGATAATTTTCCGAAAATTTTTAAAACAACTATTGATTTCCCTGATAGTCATATATATAATAAAAACAACAAAACTAGAAGGAAGAACTACAAATGAAACAAACAACTTCTAAATCTTGGCAAAACTGGCGTAGATAATGTTGTGTGTATGTTTTTATGATGTAGACGCAACTTTAGTGTACTCTAAAAGTGTCTATCTCGGCTGTAGAAAAATCGTTTTAAAATCGTAAAAAAGGCCGTATAGAATTATTCTATACGGTCTTTCCTTTTTAGAGTAACACAAATGTATTTATTTGGCTCATCAAAAAATCGGACTGATGGAAAAAATCAGTCCGATTAAATTATATACAAAAGTGAAAAAAACATAGAAAAAAACACAGTATACATAGTATAAATTTATTAGAATCTAATATACATGTTTTATCACAAAAAATATAAATGATATTAGTAACTACCCTATTATTTTATAAATCGTAATAATTAAACCGAATACTACTCCACTAATTAAAATAATATTTGTAATTAAGTCTTCATTCTTTTCTTTATTCTCTTTTTTTTCTTTCAAATTATTTCTCCTTTTCTAAATTCTGTAGTAATTTAATTTTTATAAACTTCTTTTTTGAAAAGCATACCACAAAAAAATACCAATAACAAAATAGAAACAAATAACAACAAAACATCGCATACTAGGTTTTCTAATATGCGATGTTTCTTTCTCAATTTACACCTTTAGGACATTAAATTTATGAGTAAAAATTACTATAATTAACAAGTTGAAAACATTAATGTAGCAACTATTATAAATAGTTGATTATCTACATTTAATTTGCTATAATCAAGGTCAGAGAGAGAAGTTAGAGAGTGTAACAACTCTCGATAAAGATGGTAGCTACTTCAATTTGAAAGGGGATGGTGCTTATGCTCATAAGTAACAGAATCTGGAAGAAAGGAGTAGCAAGTTGTCACCTTACGAAATAGTACAAACTATTATTGGTATAAATCTATTGATTGTAACAATAGTTGGAGTATGCTTAACAGCATTTAAAAATGACAATAAAAAATAACCATCTTTAACTTTAGCCGGTTAGATGGTTATTAAAACTATCTTATTCGAGCTACCGTCTTTTAAGTTAGTCGTTTATTTTTCAAAGTCGAAGACTGAAGAAAAATATTACGAATAATTTATACTACGACTACTATAATTTCTACGAACGTAGTGAGTTAAGAAATTATTAGTAAAGTCAGTGCAAACGGCTCTCTTCTTTATAACTTCATTTTAACATAAAAAAATATATAACGCAATAAATAACAACAAAACATCGCATACTAGGTTTTCTAATATGCGATGTTATTTTTATTATTTTTTAAATTTCTTATGTAATTCCGTATAAAATAATAATCCTATTAACGTTAAGGCTATTCCTCCCATGGCTAATGATGTTTGTGAGATTAAAGTACTTACTAAAGTATACACCCCACCAAGAATAGCTATTATAGGAACTATTGGGTATAAAGGTACTCTATATGGTCTTTCTAATTTTGGTTCTTTTTTACGCAGTATAATTACCGCAAGGAATGTTGCTGTGTAGAAAAACCACATTACAAATACTAATAAGTCAGTAAGCATATCGAAACTACCAGTTAACATCATTAAAAAAGATACTACCAAAATTAATAATCCTGCATTCACTGGTACAGCACCTTTGTTTAACTTCGTCCATATATGCTTAAACGGAATCTGATCACTTTTCGCCATAGCATAAGGAACTCTAAGCCCCGCCATTGAGAAACCATTAATCGCACCATATACGCTAACTAGAATTCCTATTGTAATAATCTTACCACCAATGCCGCCAAATAACTTTCCGGCAACTTCACTAGCAACAGTTTGATTCCCCGCTACATGATCTAATGGCAAAGTCATAAGATAAGCTACATTTATAAGTACATATACCGCCATAACAACAGCAAGCCCTAAGAAGATTGCTCTTGGTAAATCTTTTTTAGGATTTTTCATCTCTCCTGCCATACTTCCTACGTTAGTCCAACCCTCATAAGCAAACATCGCAGCAAGTAATGCTCCACCTAGTCCACTAGCAAATGAAATATCTTTCCCCGCTTCTATAGGCAATAATTGTAATGGTTGTGAATCAGTTTGGAATAATCCAAATGCAATAATTACTATTAACGGTATTAATTTACAAATAGTAGCTACCGTCTGAATTACCCCACCAATTTCCCCACCTAAAAAGTTTAAAAACATTAGTGATGCAGCTGCTGCAAAAGCTATAGGCAAATGCCACGCTTTATCTAAATTTAATAAGTTTAAGACTTGTGTAGAGAAAATAACAGCAAGTGCTGCTATCATGGCAGGGAAATAAATTACCGACTGCGCCCATCCTAATAAGAATGCTGCAGTTTTCCCATAAGTTCTCTCTATCCAAACAACCATCCCTCCTACTTCAGGAATAGATGCCGCAAGTTCCGCAACGGTAAGACCTGCACAAATAGTAATAATACCAGCAAGCACCCAAGCAAGTAACCCTAAACTCATCGTCCCTGTAGTCTTATAAATTACAGCCGCTTTAAAAAACACCCCTGCTCCTATTACTGAGCCTATTACCGTCATAAAAGCCGGCATAAAACCTATCGTTCTTTTCAATTCACTCATTAAATAGTCTCCTTATTTCTCATAATTTTTTTTATCTATATTATAACCTTTTATTTTCTAAAAATAAAGAAAAGACTCAAAATTTGAATTTTTTGAATCTTTTCATCAACATATTCTCCTATTTCCCAAATAATAACTTGAAGAAGTTTAATTTTTGACCATATCTTAATGTTGCTAGTCTATATACTTTAACACTCGCAAATGCCACAAGCAATGTAGTTACGACTAATATACCATAAGATAATCCTAGCTCTTGAATAGAAACATGACTTATTGCATAACGCGTAAACATTACAAAATATGATGTAAATGGGACATATGATAAAATTTCTGCTAGTTTAGTATCTCCAGATGAACCCATAATATAGTAGTTTACAAAGAATGCACCCATAAATGTTAACATCGGTACAGTTATCGCTCCGTTGACATCTTCAATCTTGCTAACTAGTGAAGCAAATGCCGCATACATGAACATAAACATTACAAAGCCAGTTAAAGCAAACAGTAGTCCGACACCAAGAACTTTCAAATCTACATTTTCTATAATGTGTTTGATGTTATCACTATATCTAGAACTATTGATTTTTAGACCTGCAAATAAACCACCTATGATTAAGCCCATTTGAATAAGTACCGCAACCGATAAAGCTAATACTTTCCCTAAAATTAACGTTCTAGGATTTACAGTGACTACTAATAGTTCCATAGCTCTATTACTTTTTTCTTTAACAACATTTGTTGCAACTACACTACCAAATTGAACTACCGTCATATAGACAATAAATGTAAGAGCATAAACTACTATAACATTTACTACTTGAGTTTGAGCATCAGAATCTCCACTTACGTTTACAGGTACAGGTTGAGGAAGATGTGCTTTTACGTTAGTTACTTTATCATAATCTAAACCATTTTGTTTATAGACTAATTTTTCTACATTTTTTCCAAAAGCTTCTTTGAATTCACTGCTATCTTTACTAAAGATAGATTGTCTAGATAAATATTCATAACTATCTTTAGTTAATACGATACCTTCATCTAATTTTTTATCTTTAATGTCTTTTTCTAAAGCCTCTTTACTATCGTATTTTTTAGCTTCTTTCAAATCATCTAATTTAATATTTGCATCTTTTATAACATATGCACTACGCGTAAAATTATCGTTATTATCACCTTTAAAAAGATTACTGTTCGCAATCGACGGTATGAATGTTATACCTATAGCTATAATGAAATACACTGACATAATAACCCTTGTTGATGTTTTAGCAAAAAATTGTTTTAATTCAAAATTAAATACTGTACTAAAATTTTTCATAATTACTTACCTACCTGTTCTTTGAAAATTTCTTCTAACGTTGGTTTATAAAGTTTAAATTCTTCTATATTGAATGTACTTCCAGCTAATCTTGCTAAAAGTTCTTTTTTAGCTCCTTCATCTTTAAAATCAAGAAGCACTCCCTCTGGTACTAATGAATACTCAATATCTAGTGGCACAGCTCTAAGATTAGCAAGCAGTTCCTCTTTCTCAAAACCACTAACACTCAAGATCATTTTTCCATGTCCTAATTGTTTTTTAATATAATCTAAATTACCACTTAGAGTAATTTCCCCTTTTTCTAGTATATTAATATCCTCACAGAATGTCTCCACAACTGGCATTTGGTGAGATGAGAAAATAACTAGTTTATCTTTTTTAATAAAGTCTGTAATAATTTCTTTTAACTTCGATACATTCACCGGGTCTAGTCCACTGAACGGTTCGTCAAAAACAAGAATATCTGGATCATTCATAACACTTTGGATAATTTGAATTTTTTGCGCATTCCCTTTAGATAATGTTTTTAATGCTTGTTTACTATCCTCTAATTCAAAGTACTCTAGCCATTTTTTTGCTTCTGTTTGTGCAGCTTTCTTCTTCATACCTTTTAACATTCCGAAATAAGTAAGCTGATCTACTAAACCAACCCCGTCATACATTCCACGTTCTTCTGGTAAATACCCAATTTTCACCTTACTGTGATCTAAAGGTTTCCCATCTAGTAAAATCTCACCTTTGTCAGGCTTAAATATATCTAACAGTATTCTAAAACTTGTCGTTTTACCACTACCATTTCGTCCAAGGTATCCATTAGCCACTCCACTTTTCGCTGTGAAGCTAACACCTTTAAGAACCTTTTTATTACCAAAACTTTTCTCTACATTTTTAAATTCTAAAATCATAGCCCTTACCTCATTTCCTAACTTATTAAAAGTTAAATCCCCTTTTATTCTTCATTATTTTTTATTTCTTTTGTTAACTTGAAATATTTCGGTAAAAACATTCCAAGTCCACCTATACAGTAACCAAATATACCACCTATTAATCCACCTATTAACATGGCTAACACATCAGGTATTCCACTATTAATTACCCATTTAATATTAGTAAAATACAATACCCCTATTATATTTATTAAAATAAACATAACTATAAATCTTAACAATCTATATTTAACAATTTCTAATTCCGTCTCGGTATCAGTATATATTGGATACGAACTCGAAGCCCCTTCAGCTAACCTAAACAAATTGTAAACTTGAAACTTATGAAGCTTCCAGCCACTTACTTTATAATACTCTTCTATCTCTGGTGTAAAGTTTTTATCAAAGATAAACTTATATTGCTTATCACTAAACTCTGAGACTTTCTTCATTCTAATTGCGACTATAGCCTCTTTATCATATTCATATCCCTGAGCAGCAAGATGATTCATTTTATCCGCTACTTTATCATAGCTTATAAATATCGGAACATATTTATACTTCATAAATTCAATCCTTTCTTCTCTTCAAAAATAAATATTTTATAAAGAACGCTATATTTACAGCACCTAGTCCTAGACCAAATCCAAAAAACATTCCTAAAATAAAATCTATTACTTCAGATGCCATTAAAAATTCATTTATTATGTGCGCCACCAAAGCTATAAGAAAGCATCCTAACATGATTTTCGCATTAAATCTTATTCTATATAGCCACATGTATTCTTCACTCAAATTATCTGTATATAATGTAGTTGCCGTAGGTTCACCACGTAGTATCTGCCAAAAAATACCATTTCTAACTACTTCCCAACCGTTGAATCTATAAAAATCTTGACGTTCTGCATCGAACTTTTTATCATATACCAGTTCATATTTATAATCGGTTCTTTCTCCTTTTTCTAATAAAATTAAGAACCCCAGAAACTTTTTAAAGTGCCAGCCCTTTTCACTATATCTCTCTAATTTTCTCATGAGTCTTTTATTTGTTAAAGCAAAGGTATGCATCACCTTATATCTACTCATTACTTCCACCACCTATAAACTTCTTAGCTACATCGAGTAAAAACTGTCGAAGTTTTAAATTTTTCTCCAAAACCTCCATACCCTTTGGAGTAATATAATATTCTTTTTTCGAATTATCGATTTCTTTATCTTCAATCCAGCCAACAGAAACCATCTTACCTAAAGTTGTGTACATAGTCGCAGGTCCGATAATAATATTATTATCTGTAATCTCCACTACTTTTTGCATTATTAAATAACCATGGATAGGTTCTGTTAAAACTAGAAGTGTAAAAAATATACTGTCCGTTAATTCGCCCGTTTCATAAGGGCTTAACTTTGCCATTTTATCCCTCCTAATCTACTTAGAGCTTTTCTTTATTTATATCTATCATCGATATATCCATCTTTGATATAATTATATATCCATCATTGATATAAGTCAATAGATAATTTATGATTTTCTCAAAAAATATTATGAAATCATAAAATAAAAACAAAAACATCCTCTTTATCCCACTCTATTTATTACAGATATTTTAAAAATATGCTTATAGTGTAGTAATATACCTTATTATATGGTAGAATAATTCTATAAAACTAAAATTTATTGAAATAGGCTATTCGCGTCTATTTTACTTAAAGTTAAGGAGAGACACATGACAAAATCATTAAAAAAATATCTATTGATTATTGCAACAATTATTCTATCAGTTACTTTAGCTGCTTGTAGCACGGGCGCTTCTACTGAACAGGTTATCAATAAATCAATAGAAACATCTAAAAATCTAAAAAGTACAGACTTTGTAGCAACTAACAGCTCTGAAATCTTAGTCGGTGAACAAACTCAAACAGTTGAAAACACAGTATCTGGTTCACTTATTATTAATCCACTAACGATGAAAGCAACTACTGAAGTAAAAGCTCAAGGACAAAGTCAAACATTAGAATTATATATTAAAGATGGGACTGCTTATGCAAAATCAACAGGACAAAACGAGTGGGTTAAAAGTTCTAATAGTGCTATAACTGCTCAATTTGAAAATCTTAAAAAAATTGCAAGTTCAGATCAAATCTTAGAATTCTATAAAAAAATCGCTAAAGACTTCAAGAAAACAGAAGAAAATGGAAACTACGTACTAACATACACTGGAAACGGAGACCAATTTAAAGAACTTATGGTTGCAATAGCAAACGCGTCTTCAGGAAACGAAGTAAACGCTGATGCATTTAACAACGTAGAATTTAAAAATGTTTCAATCAAACTTGTTGTAACTAAGGACTTTACTCCTGTTAACAACGAAGTAACAATGGAACTTGCAACTAAAAACACTCCAACTCCAACTACAATGAAAATTAAACAAATCACTAAGTACTCTAATGTAAACAACGTTAAAGAAATCAGTCTACCTGATGAAGTGAAAAACGCTAAAGAAGTAGCAACTGATGCTCAAAAACAACAATAATAGACTAAGCCTACTTACCAATATGGTGAGTAGGTTTTTCTATTGAGATATTAACCTACTCTATATTCAACATATAAAATTTAGGGTTAAATTGTTACTAGAAACTCTTAAAATTAAATCATTCAACATTAGAAATCCTTTGATTTTACAATACTCTTTTCATTTAGTATAATAGTATATACGATGAAAATTAGGAGGTAAATTTACATTATAGTTATAGCGCCCGAACTAAGTTCTAAAGGTTAAATTGAATTTAGTTGACGAGGAAAAAAGTTATCGAAAATTCGGCGGATGCTTTTTCGGAACCAGAGAGTTTCGTTAGATAATGTACAATGGGGTGTACCTTTGTATCTTTAGGAACATAGTGACGACAAGATACTTAGGTACAGCGTATGCAACAGCAACTTAGTTTTTAAGGAAGAATGACGTAAAAAACTTTAGTTGCCACTGCTGGGGTAGATCTTAATATTTCTAGGAACGAAGAGACGACGAAATAGTTATGATAGATAAAAGTATAATATTTCACAATGTATGTTAAATCATACCTAGTCGCAGTGGTTTATTGATTTCAAAGTTCGCTTTAAAAAGCTCTTTTGAAATCTAATAAACTGTGCGGGGGCGACTTGACAAAATCGATTTCTTCGAAATCACGATTTTTAAATCGCTCCCAACTTAGTTTTTAAGGAAGAATGACGTAAAAAACTTTAGTTGCCACTGCTGGGGTAGATCTTAATATTTCTAGGAACGAAGAGACGACGAAATATTTAGGATAGATAAAAGTATAATATTTCACAAAGTATGTTAAGTCGCTCCCACAGTTCTTTTATATTCCTAGGAACACAGTGATAGCAAATACCCTTCAAAATCATTATCACCTCTCTATAAGCTCATTATGTCTTCTTTTAAAGTTTACATAAACTTAAAGAAGCATAATATGAAGTATAATATATTTGAGCATAGGTATAAAACTTTATAGTACTTTCTATAAAAGTAAATTAAAGAAAAAGCGAGGAATTTTTTATATGTGTGGAATTGTAGGATTTGTTGGAGAAACAAATGGAGTTAAATTTTTAATCGATGGACTTAGCAGCCTTGAGTATCGTGGATACGATTCAGCTGGTATTGCTGGTGTCGTTAACGGGGAGGCTAGCGTTACTAAGTCTGTAGGTCGTATTAAAAACCTAGAAGCCCTATTACCTAAAGACCTTCACCTAGAATTAGGTATTGGACATACACGTTGGGCTACTCACGGTGGAGTTAACACAACCAACTCTCACCCTCACCAAAGCTTCAACAAACGTTTTATTTTAGTTCATAATGGAGTTATTGAAAACTTCCAAGAACTTAAAGAAAGATTTTTCAAAGGTGTAGAACTTGTTTCTGAAACTGATACTGAAGTTATCGTTCAGTTAGTACAAATTTATAGCGATCGAGGTCTCAATACTAAAGAGGCTTTCAAAAAAGCCGTATCAAAACTTCAAGGATCTTATGCACTTTGTTTAATCGATACAGAAGATAAAAATACATTATATGTAGCAAAAAATAAAAGTCCACTTCTTATCGGACTAGGAGAAGAAAACAAAAACTATGTCGGTAGTGATGCTTTAGCAATGATTAAATACACTAACAACTTCTTAGAAATCAATGATGGTGAGTTTGTTATTGTGAAAAAAGATAGCGTAACTATCGAAGATGAAGAAGGTAATATTGTAGAACGTGACAGCTTTTCAACTAACTTAAACGCTGGAGAAATCGATAAAGGTATCCACGAACATTATATGATTAAAGAAATTCATGAGCAAGTAGGAGCAATGCGTAATATTATCTCTCATTACTTTGACGGACACGATATTAATATTGACAGCAAAATTATTAACAATGTGAAAAATGCAGATAGATTATACATTATCGGCTGTGGTACTAGTTATAATGCTGGTTTAGTAGGGAGAAACTATTTCGAAAAATGGGCTGGTATCCCTGCAGAAGTACACTTAGCATCAGAATTTGCTTATAACGTACCATTATTATCTAAAAAACCAATGTTCATCTTCCTTTCTCAATCAGGAGAAACAGCTGACCTTCGTGCCGTACTTACAAAATTACGTAGCGTAAGTGAAGATTATAAGTTCTTAGTACTTACTAACGTTGATGCTTCAACTTTATCTCGTGAGTGTGATTATACATTATTACTTCATGCAGGTGTTGAAATCGCCGTTGCCTCTACTAAAGCATACACTGCTCAAATCGCAACACTAAGCATACTTGCTTACGAAGTAGCTAAACAACTTTCTAAACAACCTAAATTTGATATCGAGAAAGAATTATCAGTAATTACTTCAGCAATCGAATCAATTTTAGATGATACAAAAACTATCAAAGACTTAGCTAAAAACTTATTCACAGAGCGTAATGCATTCTATATCGGACGTGGAATCGACTACTACAGTGCATGTGAAGCAGCTTTAAAACTTAAAGAGGTTTCTTACATTCAAACAGAAGGATTTGCCGGAGGAGAATTGAAACACGGTACAATCGCCCTTATCGAAGAAAGAACACCTGTAGTAGTTCTTATCACAAGTGCTAAATTAGACTTAAACACACGTAGTAACGTAAGTGAAGTAGCTAGCCGCGGTGCTAATACTCTAATCATTACATTAGAAAAATTAGCTCGTAAAGGCGATTACGCAATTCCGAACGTAAATGAAGATCTTACTCCAATCGCAAGTATCGTAGTTACACAATTATTCGCATATTATGCAGCCTACACTAAAGGATTAGACGTAGACAAACCACGTAACTTAGCTAAATCAGTAACAGTAGAATAATAATTTTAGAAAGAGGCTCGGTAAAAAACAAGCCTCTTTCTTATTTTTTAAAAAAAGTTAAGCCTTTTCTCTTTACAAATCAAAACCTTCAGTTTATAATAAAAATATAAAAATGATTTAAATTATCTTCGGGGCAGGGTGAAATTCCCGACCGGCGGTTAAAGTCCGCGAGCGCAAGCTGATTTGGTGAAATTCCAAAACCGACAGTACAGTCTGGATGATAGAAGATATAGAATAAATAAACTTACACATACTTGCCGTATGTATATTTACTGTACTACGCCCTATGTAATGCTTATTTTTCATACCTTTCAGTCCCGCTTTAAAATTTTTAAAGTGGTGTTTTTTATTTCTAATGCGTTTTAAATCACACCCTTTCAAAATAATATTGCGGTTATTTTTTGCCTATGAAGATAGGAAAGAGGATTTAATATGTACAAAAAAAATGTTCATTCACTTGTTTTAAGTGGAATGCTTGCAGTTATTGCTCTACTTCTATCTTTTTTTAGTTTTGCTGTGCCATTCTTGCCACCATTTCTAAAATTTGATTTCACGTTTATACCGCTATTCATGGCGTTATTATTATTAGGATATAAAGATGCACTTTTAGTGGCATTCTTAAAAAACTTCCTTCACTTCGCCTTATTGTCGCATGAACCAATCGGTTCAATTGCTAATATCGTTGTAGAATTTACTTTTATTAGCATTATCGTATTATTCTACAAAAAAGGCACTACAAAAACTATTATTGGCGGTATTTTAGGGACTTTAGCTATAACAGTATTCATGTCTCTACTTAACTATTTCGTATTACTTCCAGCATACGGATATATTATGAATTTAGCCGATATCGTAACTAACGTAAAAACTATTGTTGCTGTTGGTATCGTTCCATTCAACCTACTAAAAGGTGTTTTAGTAACTATTTTATTCTTCGTTACTAAAAGTGTTTATAAATCTATACCAACTAGCATTCGAAGCCGTTTCGCATAATATTATAAAACCAATTTAATTAACCATGAAAAATCATCCATTACATTCACCTTACTGTAATGGATGATTCCTTTTTTATAAATTTCCTAGGAAATTATTTAGCATACTTATCCAAAAAAATCCAAGTTAAAAGAGAAGAAAAATAATCATCCCCCCTTAACTACTATTGTTTTAATAATTCATCTAATTTTTCTGAATGTGCCACTTCTTCAATATTAGTGTCTTTTTCGTTAAGCACTGTATCAATATTAAGTTTTTCATCATTATTGACAATTAATCGCGCATAGATTTTCTCTCCTACATTTCTTATACTTTCATAGTCAATTTTATAATCTTTAATTTTTGCCTTTGCAGTAAAAGCCAATTTATCCTTTTCTAAAATTAATTTTTCATAAAATCCACGTGCATCCGCTGTTTTTACAACTCTTACTATTTCTTTGTATTTAGGGTTATTTTTCATATAAATAACACCACCTATAGCTGCAAGAAATGTTACCGCTCCTAATATTCTTTTCCTCACTTTATACTTCCTCCTTATTCTATACTTTACAATCAGAGTTTTTCAAACTCTCTTATTAGCGAACTTTTTAGTTATCTTTTATATTATACCTTTTCAGCTGTTTTTGCAATAGTATTTTAAAAATTTCACATAATTTATAATAAAATTAATTTATAATACATTAATTACCAACGTATCCTTCACACTATAACAACACACAAACTATAATATTAATTATATAACATTAGTAATCGATAATAGTTATCTGTTCTAGTGGTTGAATACGTGTGTTTTAATACAAAACATGGTATAATCGTATATACTACATTATAATGAGAGGTTAAAAAATGAAAAAAGCTATTTTAGTTATGACATATGGGACGCCTGAAGAATATACATTCGAAGGGGTAGCTAACTTTTTCACTAATATTAGACGGGGGATAAGACCTGATGACGAAGAAATTAATACACTTTTAGAAAATTACCTTCGTATCGAAGGTTCTCCACTTCAAGAAATAACTCTTAAAGAAGTTGAACTTCTAAAACAAGCTGTTCAAAATAACTATCAAGTATATTTTGCTAACAAATTCTCGAATCCTTATATTTCTGATATAATTTCAAATATGGAAAATGATGGTATCGAAGAATGCATATGCTTGATACTGGAGCCACACTACTCATTCTATTCTATTATGGGATATGAAAAATTCATTAAGAGTAATAAAATCAAATTCAACATAATCAAATCTTGGTATAAGGAAGAAAAACTTATTGAATTCTGGGCTGATGAAATTAAAAAAATTATTGATGAAAAAGTAAAAAACGATAGTTTTAAAGTTATTTTTACTGCTCACAGCGTTCCTGAAATCGCACTAAAATACAACGATCCATATGTTGGCCAGATTTTCGATATGACTAAACTTATTGTTGAAAAACTAGATCTAAATGAAGTTAATTACACAAATACTTGGCAAAGTGAAAGTGACATAGGTATGCCTTGGATTAAACCTGATGTTCTTGAATATTTAAAAGAACAAACAAATCATCCAAATCACTATATATTTGTACCTATAAGTTTTATCAGCGAACATATTGAAGTGCTTTTTGATAATGATATTGAATGCCGTGAACTTTGCGAGGAATTTGGAGTTACTTATCACCGTCCTCCTATGCCAAACGATGACCCACGCTTAATAGAAGCTTTAGTATCAGCCATAGAAGTTAATAAAAATAATTCTTTTGCTTATCACAATCCTGAGAAAACAACATTTAACGAAATGGATAAATCTAAAGCGGAAATGCCTGATTTCGTTAAAAAAATGTTAGAAAACAAAAAAGATGGTGATAAACCCGAAATGCCTGATTTTGTTAAAAAAATGTTGGCTAATAAAAAAGATGGCGAAAAAATTGAAATGCCTGATTTCGTTAAGGAAATGTTAGCTAATAAAAATAGCGAACATAAACCTAAGTTATCTAATTTAATCAAGAAGACACTATCTCGTAAAAATATCACGATTAAAATAAAAGTTCTCAAGTTTATAAAAAAAATAATAGACAAAAAATAAAACTGAATAAATTTTTTCCAAGATAAATATCAAAGCTCTGTTACTTTCTATCTCGTAACAGAGTTTTTATTATGTATAATCTGTAAAATTTCCAGATAGGATTCTAATTGAAGTTATCTATAAATTTCTAGCTTTTTTATTATTTTTTATATATTTTAAAATATAAATTTTTGTTTACGTATCTAAAAATACAGAATATTAGCAGGATTGTTATTTTAAATAAAATAATTTTTTTACTATTAAATGTTTGAAATAACAAAAAAATATGTTATAATAAAAGTGAAATTAAAGGAGGGATACATTCATGAAAAGAAATAAAATAACACTGGCTTTGTCAGGTATTCTACTTTCGATATCTTTAGTAGGATGCAGCAGTGGCGATGGACTCAACCGATCTGCAAAAGATGGAAAAGAAAACGAAGTGGAAAAAGCTTCTATCAAACTTGTTAAGGCAACAAAAACAGGCGATTACAATCTAATCAGTGCAGATGAGTTGAAAAAATCAATCGACAACAAAGAAGATATGCTCTTAATTAACACTATTCCCGCAGAACGCTTTGAAAAGACAAAAATAAAAGGTGCAGTTAACGCCGGATTACCAAAAGAAATGAAAGATTTGAAACCGGAAGAAAAAGAAGCATTCCTGAAAACTCTAGGAACTAACAAAGATAAAAAAATAGTCATATATTGCGGATTTGTAGCTTGTGAACGAAGTCACGTCGGAGCTGTTCTAGCTAAAGAAGCAGGTTATAAAAATGTTTATAGATTCCCAGGCGGAATTGCAGCATGGTTAGATGCCGGAAATAGCATCGATAAATAACTTTTAAAATTAGCATTCACGGATAACAATAAGGATTTACTCTACTCTTGGGATATAATTATCATTTGTGGATAATAATGAGGATTTACCTCACAAATACTTTAATTTAAATTTTAGAATAGTTAATTTGTTGGAATAACCCCTTTTCTATCCAGCAAACCCAATCAAAACTCCAAATTTTTATCCGAACACAACAATTTCGCCTTAAATAAAGAGGGTTTGACCAAGTAAGTCAACCCCCTTTATTTTTTATTTCTAAATCTAAAAATATCTCGTTTAAATAAAGGAACGTTATCGAAATATTCACCTTTATAAAAAGGATGACATTTTAAAAGTCTCTTTACAGTTAAATAAGTTCCAAGAAAAAAGCCAAATCTCTTATAACTTTCTAATGCATAAGTCGAACACGTAGGAGAAAATCTACATGTCGGTCTTGTGTAACGAGAAATATATCGTCTATATAAATTTATCAAAAAAATACAAAATCTTGCCATCAATCTACTCCTTTCTTCTCTAATTTTATCAATCCAGCATATTTATTTCAACTTATTTTAATTTATCTCTATCACTCTAATTATCGATATCAATTATCAATCGTTTTTCTTCACCTCAGGAAATATTGTAACAACAACCATCTTTTCAGAGAATAATTCTCAATAACTTTTAAGAATCTGTTAACTTTACATAAGTAATTCATAATGTTATAATTTAAACATAAATTAAAAAATAAAGGAGAACATTTAAAATGACACGTAAAACAGAATTAAACAAACTTGTAGCAAACTTAACAGTATTATATACGAAATTACACAGCTTCCACTGGTATGTAACTGGGCGCAGCTTTTACACACTGCACGAAGTATTTGAAAACTACTATAACTACACAACTGAGACTCTAGACGAAGTAGCTGAAAGATTATTAGCAATCGGAGGTCGTCCTGTTTCTACTCTTAAAGGAGCTTTAGAAATCGCAACAATCCAAGAGGCAACTGAAAAAGAAACAACTAAAGAAATGGTTGCATCTGTATTCCACGACTTCGAATTATTAATCACAGATCTTACTACTCTTATGAGCGTTGCTGAAGAAGAAGGAGATCAAGGTACTTCTGACTTAGCATTAGGATTAAAAACTCAATTAGAAAAAAATGTTTGGATGCTACGTGCTTACTTAGCTGACTAATCAAACCATGTAATAAATAACTTTAACCCGAATAATAACTCTTCTATAAAAGAAATTTTATTATTCGGGTTTTATATCCATAAGATTAACTCTGACCTTTTCTATTTAAAATATTTAAATTTATAGCATCTACATAATAGTTACTTACCTGTCCATCCTTACCACTTATCTCTACATTCCACGTCGGTATTAATACCTGATTTTCCGTCTGCGAAATGTAAGTGTAATAACCTAAAGTTGCTCTGACTTTACAGTTTTTCGGAACTAAATCTTCATGATATAGTCTATTTATGGCTTGGCTAGAAGAGACCAACGTTTCATTTTTATCTTTTCTTATATTAGAAACCCCTGTTAAAGTAAACCTCTTTATCTCTCCATTGCTTTCAACCTTAAATACAATTCTTGCATTTTTATTTGAAAATACTCTAAAACTGTCAATTTGTTGTTCATAAATAATTTCATTTTTCACCGAGTTATAACTAGAAAAAATATAATTCGCACTAAATTTCATCTTTTCAATCAAAAACGAATCTAACTCCGCTCTATAACTATTCTTATTGATATTAGTTATAACATTTTCTGAAGTAACCTTTAACGTAGAAGTTTTATCGATATTTTCAACCTCATATTTTAAGCTACTATCTTCCTTTCGGACATCTCTTAAATCAGAAATTGTTACATTGACATACCCTAAATTATCACGTTTCGTAGTATTTTCCTCTACTGTTATATTATCGTTTTTCATAGCACGCTCTATTATTTCTTTTTCTTGCACTATTTCTGTTTTGTTTTTTTGAACCGTATATACATAAAAAGTCAATAACACAGCATTCAAAGCAATGAACAAATAAATAAATAATGTCTTCATTTTACCCCAATTCATAGTCTCTCTCCATTATTTATCATCTCTTTTATTTTTTTAAAACTTACGTATCTATCATTGTATTTCACATACCATGCCGGAATATAACTAAAACTGTTTCTATCCATATTGTAGATTTTTTCATACCCTAAAACAATATCTCCTATTTCTTTAAGATCCACTTTGTCATAAAGATAGTTTATAACGTACGCTGTTTTCTCTACTGAAAAAATTTCCGCTTCTTTCGATGAAAGATAGGTTTTTGTTAACTTTTTAGGAGATGTAAGTCTATATATTCCACTACTATTATCTTCTGAAATAATATCAGCATAACCTTCTCTACTAAAAACTACAGATTCTTTATACGCTTCTTGGAAAATAGTTATTCCATCCAAAGCCGTTGTAAGTTGATAATTCGTATCCCCTACATAACCCAACTCCAAGAAACTCATTGTATTATTTATCGCTACAGTTGCTCCAACTTCGCGACCACCTTCATTCGATGGGTTTGTATATACTAATCTATTGTTTATCAATCTTAATATTCCATAGCCATCTGTTACTTCATCTTCATTACTTATTCTAAGATTATCTTTTTTCTCGAAAATATCTTTAGCCATCTTATTTAAATTAACATCTTCAGCACTATATTCATCTATAATATCATCTTCATCAGACTCTTTTAAATATATGAACTTATTATTCAAACTATACTTAGCATAATTTTGCTTCTTCTCATTGAATTTACTATCTATTTTCTCATATATTTCTTCTTTTAAAGTAATTTGAAGATAGTTTTTATCATCCTTTTTATATAGATAAATCATATTAGGTCTATCTTTTAATAAAGCTATCGTATCAAACTCTAAACTTATATTAGAATTTTCTTCAGAAAAGAATAAAGGTTTGACTAATGCAGAATCTAAAGTCACCTGATAATTTATTAAAATCTTCTCAATATTATTAGTTGTAATTTCTTCAATATTGCGATTTCTAACTCTAGATTCTACACTCTCACTATCTGAAAGAATAGATAATAAATCTTTCAACACTCTTTTATTCTTAACAGCATCCACACTCGCAACTTTCGTTATCGAATTCTGAACTATCGGTTCCTCTCTAGATCCTGAGTAGTTTTTCACCATACTATCAGGTATTAAGAAATTTAAAAGATTATCTTTATTTGAATCTACCGACTTTTGTGTAGCTCTTTTTGTGAAAATTTCATAATCTGGTTGATAAGTAATAATAAGATAAGATAGTGTCAAACTCAGTAAGACTAATAACCCTAACACTACTGACTTTACAGTTTCTTTCCTTTTGCTTTTCATACTATTTACCTCTATAACCATTCATCATCGATTTGTTCACAAGGTAAGGTAACAAATATTATACTTCCATATCCCTCTCTACTTTGCGCCCAAATACGACCTTTATGAGCCTCTACAATAGTCTTAGCTAAAGCTAATCCTAAACCTGTTCCACCCATACTTCTTTGTCTACTTTTATCAACTCTATAAAATCTATTAAAAATCTTATCAATATGAACCAGCGGTATCCCTACTCCTTCATCTTTTATAGAAATACTTACCCTATTGTGGTGATAATTCTGCCTAACCCTTACCGTAATATTCTTACCATCTGGAGAATATTTTATCGCATTATTGACAATATTATCAAATACCTGAGTAAGTTTATCTTGGTCTCCTTCTACAAATATCGGCGTTTTAGAGATATGTTTTATAAAGTTTTTCTCAGGATGAGTTAATGCAAACCTATCGGTAATTTGCTCAAGCATTTTATTTATATCGATAAATTCTTTCTCATAATGCTCTTCTTTAATATCCATCTTACCAAGTTGCATAAGCTCATTTACCATTCTTATCATACGCGTTGTTTCTTTATGAATAGTATCGATAAATTGTGGTGCAAGGTCTTTATCTTCAAGAACACCCTCTTCTAAAGCCTCAATATAACTGTTCATCGTTGTCAAAGGCGTTCGTAGTTCATGAGATACAGTTGATACAAATTCGCGTCGTTCTTTTTCTTGACGTTCTTGATCTGTTACGTCATAAAGCACGACAATATATCCTTCTAGCTCCGTAGACATCTGAGTTAAATCCTCAGTATCTTCTTTTTCTATCTTAGAAATCTCAGCTCTCAAAAGCAGTTCATCCTCACTTTTTGATGCATTAACAAGCAAGCTATCTTCAGCTTCTAATATCTCTTCTATACTCTCATATTCCGTGATATTAAGAATTTTTAATACGTCTTTTCCGATGAAAATTTCATCGTCACGTCCACCTAACATATCCTCAGCGCTAGTATTTATTAGAATTATCCTTCCATTATTATCGGTTGTAATAATCCCATCCATCATACTCTCGATAATAGTCGCTAGTTTTCTACGTTCTGTCTCTGTTACCGCCTGCTCTTCTTCTATCCTCTTAGAGATTTGGTTAAATACTTTTGCCAAATCTCCAATCTCATCATCTGCATCTATCCCAACTACTGTACCATAGTTCCCTAAAGCCATCTTCTTAACCTGAGAACTCATTTTCTCTATAGAACTCGTTACAGTTTTTGAAGCTACAAACCCTATAACAGTAGTAATTAAAATCGACAAGATAGTTCCTACTATGAAAATTTTAGTAATACTGTTTACCTCTTGGTAAACACTTTCTATGTCAGCCATGAGTGAAATTACCCCAATAACTTCATTATCTTTTTTTACAGGGCTGACATAAATCCAAACACGCTTATTACTATCTGCATTGTTTTGAATTTGTTTTGTACTCTCTCCTGTTTTGATAACCTGACTTACCAAAGGATCAAAAGATCTTTTAGCAAGATACTCATCATTCCCATTTTTCGATGAAGTCGCTAAAATTTTTGAATTATTGTCTATAACATTTACCAACAATAACTTTTGAATATTAAATTCACTCACAAGCTTAGCTACACCACTTTTCGAATCATGTACACTCTTAGTAGATCCATTATTAACAAGACTGTCTCCTAGAATTTTTGAACTGTCATCATTATTACCATTAACCTTATCAAGCTCTTCACGAACATGGTAATTCAGAATTTTTTCTTGTTCAATAATATTTTGTTCAAATGTATTTATATTACTGTTTCTTAATTGCGTTGTAAAGAACAATCCGATAAGTTGTAAAGAAATTATATTAACCAATACATACACTATTACGAACTTAGTTCGGATTGATGAAAAGAATCTTTTCTTAAACTTCTTCTCGAAAAAACGCATTATTCTTCACCTATAAAATAGCCAACACCGCGTCGTGTCATTATATATTCCGGTTGTGATGAGTCATCTTCAACCTTCTCACGTAATCTTCTCACAGTCACATCTACAGTTCGAACATCCCCAAAGTAGTCATAACCCCATACTGTTTGCAATAAATTCTCACGTGTTAATACTTGACCACGATGTTGAGCTAAGTAGTAGAACAAATCAAATTCTCTTCTTGTTAGATCCACCTCTTCACCATTTTTCTTAATAACATACGCTTCTGGGTAAATAACGATATCCTTAATCACAAGATCACTACCATTCTTCTCTTCAACAACTTCCTCTTGTTGTTTAGTAACGCGACGTAAATTCACCTTGACCCTAGCCATAAGCTCACGTGTCGAAAAAGGTTTAGTCACATAATCATCAGCTCCAAATTCAAGTCCAAGAACCTTATCAATCTCACTATTTTTCGCCGTTAACATAATAATAGGTATATTCTTTTTAGCACGCACTTCTCTACATACTTCCATACCATCTTTTTTAGGTAACATCAAATCTAGTAAAATTAAATCTGGATTTTCATTAAAAGCCAACTCTACTGCCTTTTCACCATCATTAGCCACAATAACATCATAGCCTTCTTTTTTCAAATTAAAATCTAGTATATTAGCAATCGGTTCTTCATCATCGACTACTAGTATTTTATATTCAGCCATCTCTGTCCTCCTTAGGTCCATACTAAGTATTGAAAATTTTATACTCTTGTTCTTATATAAAACACTTTAGAATATATTTTTTATTAAAATTAGTTTATATTTTAAACACCCTAGATAGATATAAATATATAAAGCTATCTATATTATATCATTTTTCTTCTATAAGTTACAACTTTAAGCAAACGATTAACTCCCTATCACTTAGTGTTAACAGGCAAAACAAACAAAAGATTATCCCCAGAAATTTATTTTATATTACTTTAGCAACATATTTACATCGTTATTAAAGAAAAAATCCTCATCCTAAAAAATTACTGGATGAGAATTATGTTTTGCTCAAAATTATTCTACAAAAATCAAGCCAGAAAATTATCTTTATGGTGGATTTTTATATCATTCCTCTTTTTTTGGAAATATTTTCTAATATAATCTTTATAAAGAACTCAAAATTAACATTGTACGGGTTTTTGTTCAAATTAGTTATTATCTTATCACCTATTAAAAGTTCATTTAAATGCTGTTCTAACCCTATTATACGTTCTTCAGAAAAATTACTCAAAATTCCAACTTCTGCGAGACTAAAATCTTTATACTCATTCGATAAGTAGCTTTCTTCTGTTTCACCTTTTTTAAAATTACTCCCAAAAGACTTTTGATATATTCCTAAGAAACTCTTAATACCATGTAAACCAGCCTCTTTTACTATAATTTCTTCACCTACATAATAACCAATAGAAAGCAACTCCGATATACGAGTAAATATGTCATACTCAGAAACTATCCTTTTTATTGTCCCTGTAAATGCCGCTTTTTTTATCGCTGTCTTCTTCACATTTCTAAGATATTTTTTCATGCGAATCATGTACAATTCTTCATCTTTTTCTTTATCCATGAAAATATCTATTCCACCTATCAAATATATAGGAGCCGCATTAAAAACCACACTGTTTTTTACATCATATTCGATTGCTACACGTTGTGCAATACTACCACCTAAAGAGTGCCCCGTCAAGATAATATTATCCCCATATTTCTTCCTCATACGAATATAAAACCTATAACACGATGTAAGATGTTCTCCTTGTCCTAAGCATATCCCAACAACATCAGCATACATATCTTTTTGTCTATCAAAATAAAAATTTGTCCCTGTATAAGCTAGAATATAATTTTCTTCAACTGTATTTTTAAACAATGCGCCGCTGCTACCTGTCTTCTCATCATAAAAACTTACTACATATTCTAACTCTTCAGGAAAACTCCCTACTGTTTTTTGTAAATTTATATATTCACGTATCATCATCCTCGGAACTTTTATCTTATCCATAGCTTCTATGTGATACACTATAAACGATGCATAACTAGATATTTCAAACAACCTATCCATTACTACTCCTATAAATTCATTAATCATTTTTATTATCAATTAGTATTTTATCATAAATAAGAAATATTTCCTATTTTATAAACATAAAGGCTTTAATTTATTACTTATCCCTTAAATTTTTTTACTTTTATCTTATATTAATTTTATAATTGATTATTGTTTTCAGTTATCTATTTAAAACTTTATATTTTTTTGATATAATAAATATGTAATTTTAATTAATACGGGATTAATCTATCTTACTCCCGCGCCCTAAGAGGAGGTTTAATTATGAAAATTTTACTTGCTTATTCTAGCAAAACAAAAAACACAAGAAAAGTAGCTGAGGCTATCTATGAACAAATAAAAGATCAAGCAGAGGTGGACCTACTTGATATAAAAAAACAAAGAAAAAAACTTGAAAAAGAATATGATTTTTATATACTAGGAGCCTGGACTGATAAAACTAACGCCAACAAAAATATGCAACGTTTTATAGATCAACAACAAATCCATAATAAGGATGTAGCATTATTTTTAACTTGCGGTGTTCCTCGTGAGCATTATCACGCCGATGATTCTATAAACAACTATATTGCATTTATGGAAGAAAGAAATAATAGAATCCATGAAACTTTTGTGTGCCAAGGCAAAGTCGATTCAAAGGTCATGATAGTATTCAAAATACTTGCTTGGCACGATCCTAACTTCATCCACAAAGTAACGCCAGACCTTGTTGATATGGTTAAAGAATCACGTTCACATCCAGATATGAAGGACTTAACAGATGCCCAAGATTGCTTTGATAACCTATTAAATTATAGAATGTCTCATGCGACAGTATAATATTCTTAATATATACTCAGACACTAACAACATATAATTTACCGATAATAATACAACGACGACTTAAGAAGGTGCTGACCCGACAAAATCTTGTTTCTCCGAAATCACGATTTTGAGTCACGCCCTTACTTAGTCGTTTTTCTTTTTCACTAATATCCACAAACCAAATTCTATGTCTTCAACCTATAACAATATCAAACTTCACAATAGTGAAGTTATTTTTTCATTAATTAGGACTTATATCGGTATAAAATAGTAAAACAATTTTAATTAATATATATTCATTTATAAGTTTATCTCATAAAAAGCGAAACTTCATTAAACCTATAATAGTAACCATTTCGTAAGTACAACTTGTTTATAAGAGTTACAATCTCTATCTCTTATATAAACAACACTTACCATCTTTAAAACTTATTTTTTTACTATTACTTAAAAATATTTTGACTTTTATTAAAAATAATTGTAGAATAACTAAAGTGATATATTATTATATCATTAAACTAAATATTAAAATTTTAGCTATAGAATTTCTTAGGAGGAATTATGATAAAAAAAGAATTTAATAGCCTTATGAAAAGTAAAGGGTTAATTATCACCATGGCTATCGTTCTTCTGGTACCAATTTTATATGCAGGAACTTTCTTAAAAGCAGTCTGGAATCCATATAATAACACCGGAAATATGAAAGTTGGAGTGGTAAACCTAGACAAAAAAGTCGACCTTGATGGGAAAACTCTAGAAGTCGGAAATTCAATGGTTGAAAAATTAAAAGAAAATAAAAAAGTAAATTGGCAATTCGTCGATAAAGACACGGCTGAAAGAGAATTGCGTGAAGGAAATTACTACATGGTAGTTACTATTCCTGAAAACTTTTCTAAAAACGCTAGCTCATTATCAAACGAAAACCCAGAGAAAATGAACATTGATTTTACTACTAACTTTACAAAGAGTAAAAATGGTGAAAAAATCATGGAAACTGTAGCGAGTAATTTAACAAACACAGTTAAAGATCAAGTTGTAAAAACTTATACAGCAACTCTATACAGTAAATTTTCTGAAATAGGAGGTTCTCTTCAAAAAGCTGCAGACGCTACAAACCAACTAAACAACGGGCTTGGTCGTCTTAGCGAAGGGGGACAAAAACTAGGTAGCGGTATTAACCAACTTACTGATGGTTCTGGTCGTCTTAGCGCTGGACTTGGTCGTCTTAGCGAAGGGGGGCAAAAACTTAGTAACGGGGTTGACCAACTTGCTGATGGTTCTGGCCGTCTTGCTGCTGGACTTGGTCGTCTTAGCGAAGGGGGACAAAAACTTAGTAACGGGG
>NZ_CAUSAI010000012.1:0-37817 GCF_963529685.1 uncultured Gemella sp. | reverse complement strand
GTCTAATTTCTTCTACTAAATCTGTAGTTTTCGTTACAAAAAATCTAATTTCATCGTTAAAGGCTAATCCTCTAATCAAATAATCTTTCATTAAAATTTATTCCTTTCAATTCTAGAACTTCTTATTACGATGTATTATTATACATTTTATTTCCGTTATTGTCTATTTATTTACGTTTATAAATCTTTATAATTAAATATGAATCGTTCCATTTCCTCTATATTATCTGTAAATAAAGTTTTTTCTCTATCTCCCTTAGTTAAAAACCCTTCTTCTACCATCTTATCAAAATATTGTTCTAGAAAGTCATAATAACCATCAACATTCATTAATATACACGGTGCATCTTTTTTGCCTACTCGAACCCATGAAATTACCTGTGATATTTCTTCTAATGTTCCAGGACCTCCTGGTAGAGCAATAAAAACATCTCCAAAATCAACAAGTTTAGTTTTTCTATCAGACATATCATCAACAATAATAAACTCAGTAATACCAGTATGGCTTATTTCTCTATCAACTAAAAATTGAGGCATTATCCCTATAACTTCCCCCCTATTTTCCAATACCGTATCAGCGATTACTCCCATTAATCCAATTTTCCCACCACCATAAACTAATGTGTGATTATTATCAGCAATCCATTCCCCTAATTCAGTTGCATTTTTTATATATGATTCACTCTTTCCATTATTAGCTCCACAAAAAACTGTTATTTTCACGACAACTAATCTCCTTTTTTAAAATATCTTTGTTCTTTTCATATAAAAGATTTACCACTCAGTTTAGAACGGTAAATCTTCAGTTTCTATAACAAAAATTATTTTTCTTTATTCATTTTGTATAATTCAATGATGCCTTTTAATGTCAATTCTTCATCTACTATATCAACTACATCACTGTACTTCGCTATAAATTTAGATAGACCACCTGTTAATACTACTTTATAATCTTTATCTAAATCTTGTTTCAAATGCTTAATAATATTTTCAAATTGACCTAAAAATCCATAGAATAATCCTGCCTGCATTTGACTAGTTGTATCCAAACCTAGCGACGTACTTACCGCTTCAAATTCTACTCTTGGAAGTTTAGCTGCTCTTGCATATAAAGCTTCTGCACTAATATTCATACCAGGACAAATAATTCCACCTTTGTAATTCAATTCTTCATCTACACAGTCAAAAGTTGTTGCTGTACCAAAATCTACTACAATAGCAGGTAAATAAGAACTTACCTTAGCTCCCACTATATCCACAACACGATCCGCACCAAGTTTACTGCTGTAAGGTTCAGGAACTTTTATACCAGTATTAATCTCAGTAGAAACTACAATAGGTTCTTTTTTAAAGTATTTTCTACTTAACAATTCCAAAGCAAACATCATCTTAGGTACTACACTTGATATAACTACTCCATCAAAATCTTCAAATTTAAGCCCCTTGTCTATAAAGAAATTTCGGATAATAACATATAATTCATCTTCTGTTTTAGTATTATCAGTTGCAATCCTCCATGAATGAAGCATTTTATAATCACTTCCAAAAACTCCAAGTACAATATTCGTATTTCCGACATCCAATGCAAAAATCATTTTTAATCTCCTATGATTAACTTATTTTAAGAATGATACTATTATACCACAATTACCCTAATGCAAGTAGTAAAATACAAAACATATATAACATACCATTAAAACTATAACTACAAAAAAAGATTATTGGCTAACTTTTTAACCAACAATCTTTTCTATATTATTATCTTCTAGATAAAGATTCTCTATATTTAAGAGGTGTCATTTTCACTAGAGTTTTAAATATTCTAATGAAATAACTTGTATCGAAATATCCAATATAATCTGCTACTTCTGAGATTGAAAAATCAGTGTTTGCAAGCAAATAACAAGCATTAGAAATACGTTTATCATGAATATAATCTACAATACTAATTCCCATGTCCTTATTGAAGATTGAAGATAAGTAACTCTTATTCACACCAAGATAATCACTTACATTATCTAAGCTGATTTTCTCTGAAATTCTATCATTAATATAAGCTATACAATTACGAACTACCGCTTGTTTATCTTTATATTTATTTCTATCTACAAGCAAGCAATAGCTTCTAATAACATCTTCTGATAAGTCATAGTTATCTAGTTTATTTTTAATTTTAACCCATAATTCTTCAATTCCTAAGTAATCATCATTATGTTGTTCTAAAGCATAACGCAACAAATCATTCATATTATAAGAACGTCTACGACGTACATTTACACCTTGTTCCACATGATTTTCCTCTACTCCGTGATTTCTCTTACGAAGATCGAAAAGCATATTGACACGAGAAATATTCCCATCTACTACAGCTTCTAATATTTCACGTTTAAACTTAACTTCACTTTCTAAAATACTATTTAAATATGAATTCTTTCTTGAAGATGCTCTTCGTACATTTTTAACACTTGAATCTTCTACTAAAACAATCGCATCTAAAAAATCTACATTTTCATCTTCAACTAATAATTCTATTAAATAATTGAATTTCTTTCTTGGTGTAATTGGTAATGAAAAATACACATCACAAATTAATTCGCTAATACTAGCTCCATACTTAATTAAAGACTCTTGGAATAATTTTGTCGGTATTAAGTACTCTAAAAACGGAGTAATTAAATAGAATTCTTCATCATTTTCACTCGGAATAAATAAACATGAAATCCCCAGTCCACTTTGACATTTTACTAATTTACCAGCAACTAACCCGTCTTTAATCTTAGGAAGATTTCTTTTAACAAATCTACTAAAAATACTACTTAATTGCTCTTCTCCCAAATCAAATCGCATATCTTCATCTGTATATTTGTACGTTAATACATCTCCATTTAAATCTAAAATATCCTTAATTCGATCTATTTTTTTAAATGAACTTCTCATTTTTCCTACCTCCTAACAACTTTTAATTTTAATCTATTGTAATATCACGTCTTGCATTTACAATATATGAAATTGTAAAGAAGACAACGCTATAAGCTACTAACATAATAATTAATGCATTCGCATTATCAAACTTAAACACTTCTCTTACAGCATTACGAGCTGCTTCATCTTTGTAATAATCAGCAAATAACGGCACATCAAACATATGATATTTAGCCCATGAATATTTAGAAACAGCAAAAACTGTCAATCCTTGAATTAAACCAGTTCCTAAAAGTGATAACATTACTAATACTAATGACAGGATTTGCGTTTTAAATACGACACAAACTAATACTACCATTGCCACGAAGAAGATAAACACCGCTAAATCCGCTAAATTAGTAATTATAATTTGTTTAGCAACTGTTCTACCAAAATACCCTTCTTCTATAGTATCTTTCAAATGATTTAAACCTAGTTTTTTGTTAAAGAATACATAGTATTTTGTTAAAAAATCAAATACTGTTCCCACTACTAAGAAAATAATATAGTTAATAAATGCTAAAACAATTTTAGCAGTAAGTATCGCAGAACGAGATTTAGGTTTTGTGTATAAAAACTTAATAGTTCCTTTTGAATACTCTTGAGATAAATTATTAGCCAACACGATTAACGAAAATACCAATGCTAGTGCAGCTGAAACTACTGTTATCCCACTTAATATTTTTACAACATCAATGCCATCTTCAAATTGTTTTTTTGTAAAATAACTATTTAACAAAATAATACCAAATGACAGTAAAAAATATAACCATGTTGTTTTCTTTTTATAATCTTTTATAAATTCATTGATTAATAATTTCATTATTTTCTCTCCCCTCCTGTAATTTGTAGGAATCGATCCTCTAATGATGCATGCAATTCACGCATTGTATCTAATTCAACATTGTTATTTACTAAATATGAGATAATTCTAGCTTTTTCCCCACGTTCAAGATTTTTAAATACAAATCCCTCTTTAGTGCGGTCATAGTTAATTCCCAATTCCCTTATTAACAATTCAGTCTTTTCATCATCATGAGTTGTTATTAATGTCTTAACAACCTCTTCTGAAATTAAGTGTTCTAATTTATCATCAGCAATAATTTTACCTTTTTCTATTACGATAACTCTGTCACATAGTTTTTCAATCTCAGCTAATAGATGTGATGAAATTAAAATAGATACACCCGTTGCAGCAATTTCTTTAAGTTTATTACGGAAATCCTGAACTCCTTGTGGATCCAATCCATTTACAGGCTCATCAAGAATTAAAATCTTAGGATCATTAAGCAATGCCTGCGCTAGTCCTAAGCGTTGACGCATACCTAGTGAGTATGTTTTAACTTTTTTTCTAATCACTTTTTTAAGTCCAACAAACTCTACCAATTCTTTCATGCGTGCTCTAGTAACTTTTTTCCCACATACACGCGCGATTTGTTTCAAGTTAGACCATCCTGACATATAATTATAAAACTCAGGTGTCTCAATCATTGAACCAACTTCTTTAAGCATAGCATTTTTCCCTAAGCCTAGAGGTTTTTCAAAACAGTAAACATCCCCTTTTGATATTTTTGTAAGTCCAACTATCATTCTCATTATTGTAGTCTTACCACTACCATTTGGTCCAAGAAGTCCAATAATTTCACCCTCGCGCATATCGAATGTAATATCCTCAACTATTGTTTTTAAACCAATACGTTTTTTAAGGCCTAATACCTCTAATACTGCAGGTTGCTCTTTTTCTTTCTCTACTTTTTCCTCATTTCTCACTTCAGGTACAGTTTCTCTTTCAACAGCATGAAGCAACTCATTTCTATCCAACACAACAGTCTCTTCATAATCATCTCTAACGTTTTCTGTAATGACCGGCATAACTACAGTCTGTTCATGATTTTCTGGCATCACTACAGGTTGCTCATAATTTTCCGGCTCAACATGTGGTTTTCTAGTATGAGTAGAAGAATTTTCAATATCAAGTTGCTTTCTTATTCTTTCTAATAACTTAGCATAATCTTCCGATGTTTTTGTATTATTTCCCAATTCATCGCCACTTAACATATCTTTATTTTTTTCTGAATTTGTCATTATTTGTAGAAGTTTCCTTTCTTATAAATTTTCTTTTATATTATATCATATTTATACTATTATTTCCATTAAATAATTAATAATTATTTTTTATTTTACTACTTTTATCCCCCCAAACAAGTCAAATCATAATTTAAGATTTTTTTATTTATCTACTATTGATTAGATTATGAAAATTTGAAATCCTTTTATAACAGCAATCATTTTCTGAACTTTAATTTATATTTTCTTAAAATTTTGATTATACTTGTACATACATTAATATAAAAATTCTAAAAATAAACATATAATATAATAAGATAGCACATAACTTCCACTATAGTTGAAAACCATATTTGTTTTTATATTAACTTTCCTTAAACTCAAAACACTAAAACTATTATTACAGATATAATGTACTTTTTCTCATTTACATAAACTTAATATATATTCAATTACTTTTGTTATTTCCGAACATTTAAAATTAATATCAGTAAATAACTTTCAAATTTGTGATATAATATATTCAGAGGTGATTTTCATGAAAAAAGAACTTAGAAAAAAATTTATTTCAAAAAGAGATATCTTGCCTGAAGACTACAGAAAAATGGCTAGTGAGAAAATATTTTCAACACTTGAAGAACATAAATTATTCAAAGCAGCCGAAAAAATATTTATTTTCGTAGGCTTTGGCACAGAAATCCAAACGGAAAACTTCATAAAAAGATGGATAAACAAAAAGCAAATATTCGTCCCTAAAATCGATGGGAATGACATGAACTTAATACAAATCAAATCTTGGAACGATTTAGAACCTGGATGTTTTGGTATCTTAGAACCAAAACATTCTGCTAATTATGTAGGTGAAATCGACTTAGTCATTACACCTTCAATAGTATATGATAAAAATGGTTACCGCCTGGGTTATGGTAAAGGATTCTATGATAAATATCTTGCTCTAAACAATCACAACACGAGCATAGGAATATCTTACGATAAACTGCTTCAAAATGATATCCCAATAGATAGCCACGATAAAGCAGTAGATATAATTATAACCGAGGAGAAAATACTAATAATTAATGAAAAATATAATAGTAACAACTAGCGTAAAAACAACTAAAGAACTTGATTCAGCCGCAAAACTACTAGCAAATAACTTAGCACTTCAATATATCCCTAGAAACAAGAAAACTATTAAGCAACTACTATCAATCGTCACAGGTGTTTTAGTTGTCTATAAAAACAAATTAAGTTATTACGAAAATAACTCCGAACTTTTCTTCCACTTAGATACTACAGCTCTAAAAATAAAAAATTCAGACAACGAGCCTCTACTGGAGATAATCAACGATGAAAAACAAGACATTCTTGACTGTACAATGGGGCTCGCTGGCGATAGTATACTACTAAGCTATTACGGACACAACGTCACAGCAATAGAAAAAAACAACATTATATTCTTAATTACAAATACAGGACTAAAAGAATACACCTCTCAAAACGAAAAAATCAACGATGCTATGAGAAAAATTACATCTTACAACTCAGATTGTCTAGAATTTCTAAAAAATAGCACAGACAATTCTTATGATGTAATATACATAGATCCTATGTTTTCCCACAGCATCGCCGAATCAAACAACCTAGATGGAATTACTACTCTCGCTGAAACTTCATTTCCGTTCGATAGTTTTATTATAGAAGCTTGTCGTGTAGGAAGAAAAAAGATTATTATAAAAGCCCATTTTAAAGACGATATATTCGAAAAATACAATTTCACAAGAATAATAAGAAAAAATACAAAATTCCATTATGGATTTATCGACATAACAAAAAAACCAAAAACTAAGCATTAAAGCTTAATTTTTGGTTTTTCACTCTTCATTTCTTTAACCGCTAAATATCCATCATATCCTGTTATTTCTTTAAATTCACGATATAACGAATTTTCTTCCGATTTAGCTCGAACTACATTTTTAAATTCTTTATATGTTGATTTAAACTGCATTAATTCAACTCCCGATAAATAACACTCCTCTATTAAATCTAAAAATTTAATAATAACAGTTATTTCATCAGTATTGTATAAAGTGTAGTCGATAGGATAATTAAACTCCATACCCGCTACCTACTCAAAAGTATATCCGACACCACGAACAGTTCTTAAATTCTTATCATAACCAATTTTTCGTAGTTCTTTTCTAAGCCCAGAAATATAAACCTCAATCGCATTAATAGTTGTCTCAGAATCAACCCCCCATACACGATCAAATATCTCTTCTTTTTCTAATACGATATTATTATTAATTACAAAAAATGATAATAACTCAAGATATTTACCTTTAATAGTTTCTAATGTTCCATATCTAGAAATAACTAATTCATTTTTAAGATCCAATATTAAATCTCCATAAGTAATTTCATTTTCACCTTTAAGATTACTTTCACGTTGAAGTAGGTTCGCCATTGTTGTCAGTATAAGAGAAGCATCCGCTACACGTGGTAGATATTCTGTTACTCTATGCTTCATAACTCTAGCCTTTTCTTCAGTTGATTCAGCTATAGTTATTACAATTACTGGTATTTTCGATTCTTTTTCTTCACGAATATAATCTAATAGATCAATTCCACCTCTTCCGGGTAAAATGCTATCAGCAATAACGAAATCATAAACATTTTCATCAATAAATTTTTGTCCATCTAAGCCATTATAACAAACATCAGCATCAAATTTCTCTGCGATTGCCGCCTTTAACGATGCAGCCAATAATTTGTCATCTTCTACAATAAGTGCTTTAAGCATCAATAACTCCTCCTTATATTTTTAAATTAGTTTTCACCTAGGATATTATTTTATAACTTTTCTAAAAAAAATACAACTAAAACAAAGATATTTTTTTAATTTTTTTGATTAACATAAAATATATAATGCTGGAGCACAATATTCCAACAAAAGCTCCGCTTCCATCTATTATCACATCAATAACATTCCCACATCTACCTTCCACAAATGTCTGGTGAAATTCATCACTAGCCGCATACAAAATAGAAAAAATCCAACTTATAGATATCGTTTTCTTAAAATCTCTAAATTTATCACTTTTCAAGAATAAATTTGAAAAATAAGAAAACGAAAAAAATCCTAGCATTAGATATTCACTGAAATGCCCTAATTTTCTTACAGCTAAATTGTTTGAAATCTGAGATGATTCCGAACCCACCTGACTAGAAAATAGAAATATAGCAATGCATACAAAAATTAATATTAGTAATGAAAAGTATTTTTTATATAAAAATTTAATAAAATTTTCTCCTTATTATTTAGTTTAATATTTTTTTCCTAATTTCTATCATACCACATTATCTTAATAATTGGCAACATTTGTAATTAAAATAATCAAAAAAATACATTTTAATTTATACTAATCATCCAAAAAACATAATATTTTTCGAGAAGTTACAGATATAGTAACATTTATCTTCATTTATTATAAATGGAAATTTAATTCCATATAATATGGAAACTATAAACTCGAATAAATTTTAAATTTTTACTATATAAATAAGGGACGACTCGAATATTATGATCCTATTTTAATCAATTTCGAATCGTCTCCTTATAATTTGTGTATTGAGTACTAGCTAGGTGTGCAGTTGCATGCTAGCACTAATTTTTAAATAACCTTATCCTATTAAATGAACAATGCATCACTAAAAATAGATTATCTTAATTTTCTTTTTTTCTAAGTAGATAAAACGCAAGTAATACCGTACTTCCTAAGAAGACTGATGTGTCAAGCTTCCCTTCACCTGTTTTAGCTAACATTCCTTTACGAGCATCCACTTTAATACTGTCCATAGTAGGTACTAATTGTTCTGGAGTTTTCGTTGGAACTTGAGGCGTCACGCTTGGAACTTGAGGTTTGTCTTCACGTGGTGTTACCGGTTTGTCTTCTCTTGGTTCTTGTGGTTTATCACCTTTTGGTTCTTGCGATTTGTCTTCACGTGGTTGTTCTGGTTTATCACCTTTTGGTCCTTGTGGTTTATCTTCACGTTGTTGTTCTGGTTTATCACCTTTTGGTCCTTGTGGTTTATCCTCAGTTGGTTTATCTCCACAACCACAGTTGCCATCTTTTCCATCGTATCCATCTTTACCGTTCTTCACAACAATTTCTTGTTTTGTTCCATCTGGATTTGTAATGATAATAATGCGACTTCCATCTGCATTTTCTTTTGTTTCAATTGTAGATGATTTACCATCAATTCCATCTTTTCCGTCGCGTCCGTCTTTTCCATTCTTCACTACGAATTCTTGTTTTGTTCCATCTGGATTTGTAATGATAATAGTGCGACTTCCATCTGCATTTTCTTTTGTTTCAATTGTAGATGATTTACCATCAATTCCATCTTTTCCGTCGCGTCCGTTTTTTCCATTCTTCACTACAATTTCTTGTTTTGTTCCATCTGGATTTGTAATAACGATAGTATGTGTTCCATCTGCATTTTCTTTTGTTTCAATTGTAGATGATTTACCATCAATTCCGTCGCGTCCATTAACTCCGTCTACTCCGTTATAGATATCTTCCTCACTGATTAATGTATCACCAGTATTGTACATTAAATTATTATCATTGTCGTAGTAAACAGTAATATGAACTCCAATTGGTTTAGTTGTTGGTTGAGGTGTCGGAGTAGAGTCCACACTTCTTGCTCTTCTTGCACTTCGAGGTTGCGCTGGATAAATTGGTTTTAATTCAACACGTGGTGCACGACCGTCTTTTCCGTTTGTTCCATTTTGTCCATCGCGTCCTTGAAGACCTTGGTCACCTTTGTCACCTTTTGCTCCTTTGATGTTACCTGTTTCTTTCCACTCTCCATCTTTCTTAACAAGTACGTCGCCTGTTGTTGTATTGATGAATGTATCCCCATCTTTACCATCTTGAGCGGTTGGTGCGCTTGTACCGTTTAGGATATCTTTTCCATCACGTCCATTTTGTCCGTTTGTTCCATTTTGTCCATCGCGTCCTTGAAGACCTTGGTCACCCTTGTCACCTTTTGCTCCAGCTGCTCCGTCTTGACCATCTTTTATGACAGATGTTCCTAGAACTGTATCTGTTCCTTCGTCAAACTGATTATTTGCATTCTTATCACTATAGAATGTTAACGTAGTTTCTTTCTTAGTTTCATTGCGATCTACTTTGACTTTTGGAGTTTCTCCATCTTTACCATTCTTGATAATTGTTTCAACAAGTTTACCGCCTGCTTGTGATATCGTAATGGTATGAGTTCCGTCATTGTTTTCCTTCACTGTAACTGTCGGAGTCGGTGGCGTTAAGTCTACAACATCAATTGTGATATCTTTTGTAATAGACTTACCTCCTACACTTGTTACGGTTACTGGAATGTCAAATGCTCCAGCTGCTGTTGGTGTTCCTGAAATAATTTTAGTAGACTCATCATATGTTACACCATCTGGAAGTTTTGTTTTATCAAATATTAATGTGGCACCTGCTGGTACTGCAAACGTAATTGGACGAAGAGCTGTTTTCCCTAGCGCAATCATTTGACGATTATTTTTAATGTCTAATGATACTGGATCATCTACTACTTTTAAAGTAATAGTTGCTTCTGCACTATCATTTGAAGTTCCTTTACCTAACAATTCAGAATCTAACGTTGCTTTCAAGCGAATTATATATGTCCCAGGCTTGGTTGGAGTTCCGCTAATTGTACGATTTACACGATCATAACGCAACCCTGCTGTTGACTCAAGATAAGAATCTATATCGCCTTCTGGTAAATCTACACTTAAGTAACGAGCTCCTAAGTTCGAATGTTTACTGTGAGTAACAACCATATCCTTAATAGCTGTACCCACATGAATCGTTTGTTCTTTATCTGTAACATTGATACTTACTGGAAGTGGGCGAACATTAATTTTAATATGTCCCCCGTCAACTGGAGATTCTACCATTTCTGGGAAAGTCGCTTTATATGGAATTAAATATTCTCCCACTTTAGATGGTGTACCGGAAATAGTTCTTGTATCTGAATTATAAGTAACTCCTGGTGGAAGTTTACTTGTATCTACTTCTAATCTAGCTTTGCTATCAGAAGGAACCAGTACTACATTGTCAATAGCACTTAGAACATCTTTTTCTTGCTCCTTATTATCAACCGTTACAGTTAAATTACGTTTCGTTACATTAATCGTTAACGTTGCACTTGCTGTTGAATTTCCACTAATTGTTGGACTTGTTGCTGTAAATGTTGCAGTATAAGTTCCAACTTTTGTAGGAGTTCCTGAAACAGTTTTAGTCGTAGCATCATAATTTACCCCAGGAGGTAAAGAACCTGAAGTTATCGATAACACCGCTCCATCCGCTTGTAGATTAATCGAAGGAAGTTCATCTAAAACTTTCACTTCTTTTCTATTATCAGGAATAGAAAAGTTTAGCGGCACACTGTTTACTGTGATATTTACATACCCATATGTCGACTGATTTGTACCACCTGCAGTAGTTCTATTAACATATCCATACACTTGGAAAGTCCCTACTTGAGTCGGAGTACCTGTGATTGTTTTTCTGTCCGCAGACCAGCTTAAACCTCTTGGTAAAGTACCTCCAACTGAACTTACAGTCGCATTTGCAGGAATTTTAAGTGTAATTGGAGTTATTTCATTACCTGCTGTAAACGTGTAATTAGCCGTTGGGACATTAAAGTTTCCTGGCATTACTGTAAGGTCGACTAACTTAGTAACCGACTTGTCATCTTTAGTAGCCATTACCGGAATAATATAACGACCTTCATATTGCCCTTTCCCTGATAATGTCTTAGTACTTTCATCATAAGTTATTCCCTCAGGCAACTTAGTAGGATCAACTGTAACCGTTGCTCCCTCACTAGCTGTGACAACCATATCTTTAAATTTAGTACCTTCTACAACCGTCTGTTTATCATTCGTAATAGATAAATCTAAATCCGTTACAGGTGAAGCATTTACCTCATAAGTAAACTTAGTCTTAATCTGACGACTTTGACCTTCAGCATTGGTATATGTAGCTGTAACAACCGCTTCTTTTCGACCATCAGTTTTTTTCAGAGCATAACCCACTAAACCTGTACTATCCGCATTAGGACTTAGGTGAATATAGTCACCCTCTGATTCAACCGTTAATTTAGTAATCTTACTACCATTCGTCATTAAAACAGGAATATTTGGAATCTCTTTTCCTTCAGTCCATGTTTTATGATCAATATTATTTATACCATCCATCACTTCAAACCTATAAGTACGAGATGGAACATTGGCTCCAAAGTGTCCGTCACGAGCTGTAGCAGTAATTGTATAAACACCTGCAGCTAAAGTCTTATCATTTTGTTTTATTACCTTAAATCTAGTAGGATCTTCAGTATCTTTTATAATCTCTACTCCTTCAGGTTTACTATTGATTTCCAATGTAGCATTCGCCTTATTCAGTACTAAGTCTCCTAGATTTTGTTCCTTATCAGAGATAGGAACAGCTACTGGAATAGGATTAGTCACTCGGTAAAGTTTATCCGCATCAAACATAACATCAGCGTTAGTAATAGTATAGTTTCCACTATTACTGTTTCCGTTATTTGGAGTAGTTTGCGAAACTTCCTTAGTAATAAGATTTAAATGATAATTAGTTACCCTACCGATATTATCCGTTATTTGAAAATCAACAAAATAAGTACCTGCTTTTTCTGGGAGACTTTTAAATTTTAATCGATAGGGTGACAAATTGGTTAAATTATCATCAGTGCTTCTTTCATGCTCCCTAGAAATATTATCTGTCAAAATATCTGAAGTTGTACCATAATATTTACTATAGATAAATATATTATTCGCTGTTGCTGGACCATCTTTAATAAGCTCTACTTTTACACCGCTACTGCCACCTGTTTGTTCTAACTTAGTAATAGTTATCGGAGCTGCATTATTGACAATATTATATTCATCTCTACTTCCTGGCAATGATAGCCAAAGATTAGATGTATATTGAGGGCTATCTGTCTTCGCGTCCGCTATCGTCTGCGGCTTACTAGAATTCAAATAATAACCAAAAGGAGTAGATGTCATATACGCTGTATTAGTATTCTTATCATAAGTAACCGAGTCTCCATAAGAATCGTTAGTATGAATAAAATAATCAGAATTTTCAACCACCTTAAACACCGGTGGTTCTTCTATCGTTAAGTTAGCTACAACTCTAGTATATGGATCTGTTTTAGACTGCACTCCAATAACATAATTTCTACTTTCTATTGAATTATTTAGAGTGACTGTTTTAGTTATATAACCTGTTGTTTTGTCGAAAGTATATCCCAACGCCTTAGCATCTGGAGTTAATTCTACATCATCCCAACCTATTCTCGTCAATCCGACCTTATACTTCAGGTCAACTGTAGAACCATCTTTTTTCAATTTATAATCTCGTATGTTACGACCAGAATCATCTCCAAAATAACGCTCTAAGGTCATATACGGTGCTCCCTCAACAGATTTCACCTCTACATTTGTAGTATATGATTTACCTTGATAAGTGAATCCGACATTATAAAGACCCGATTCTACTCCAGGTGAAACAGAACCAGATAAAAAGCCTTTATAATGTGTTTTCCCATCAGAACCAGTAAAACTTGAGTAACTAGCCCTCAATCCTAATTTCTTAGCATCCTCATTTAAAATAAAATAATAGTACGAATTATTATAATATCGGTCACTATTTGTATCATCATTTCCATACAACGTATTTGAAATGTCATACCCAATTTCAGTAGAATCCGGTGCGCCATTCGAATAAATTACTTTTGAGCCAGTTCTAGGAGTAAGTTCTGGAGAATCCGTACTTGTCTCTGCAGGAGGAGTTACCGTTGTCTCCAACCTATAACTAACTTTCCCTGAATGTCCTGACCTTCTAAGCTCTAAATATAGTACCTCAAGCGCGGTTTCAAGAGTTCGCACACTGTTATTTAATTCTTCTAGAGTCGCTTTATCTTTTGTTAAAAGCTGTTGCACTTTACTCTCTTCTTGCTTAGAACTCTCTAAATTCGTAGTTATTTTAGTTCTAACTTCTGCACTAACTTCTTTCCCTGCTAAATATTTTTCAGCTTCTTGGCTAACTGCCTTAGATTCCAAAAGTCTATTTGATAAAGTATCCTTAGCTTCTTGAACTTCTTTTTTCTCTAAAGATTTTTTATCTTCTTTTTCTTCCAGAGTTTTTTCTTTCTTCTCTTTAGATTTTTCAACCTCTTTTTCTTTAGCGTCTACTTTATCGGCAGTCTTCTTATCAGCATTTTCTTCAGATTTTTTTGGTATTTCTAAATTAGCAGAATCTGAATTTTCTTCTGATTTTGGTTTTGTTTCTGCGTTTGTAGAATTTCCAACTGTACTATCTTGTTTTTTACCTATAACCTCATCTTCTATATCTTTAGGTCTTCCGGCTGATACATTGTCTACCTTGTTCGCTATCTCAGCTCCAACAACCTCTCCAGCCTGTACTTCTGGAACATCAGATACACTACCTACATAAAACTGCGCAGCAAGAACCGATGCCACACCGACACTAAGTTTACGTATTGCATATTTTTGTCTTTTTTCAAACTTCATATAATTAAATAATCTCCTTCTTTATTTTCAAATTCTTTCTAAGTATTAAATAGATATATTATCCTCATTTTTGAACTGTCAATATAATTAACAAAATTGAACTACATTCGAATCTTATAACAAATATACCCCTTAAAATGATTACTAGACAGAGCTCTCTGAATTGTAACAACTATGAACAAAGCTTACCCTACATACGCGAGGGATCGATATCAAAATTCGATTTATGAAATCTTTTTGATATCTAATAAATACTAAGAAAGCAACTTTACAAACCCCTTTTCTTTAGGTTATATTCTTGTAAAGTCGCGTCACTTAAATCCTATAAATAACACTCCAATAACATCTATATATCCGTAAGTGTTGCTTCTTTTATCATTTCAAATATAACCCTAATTATTAATAAAAAAACAATTAAATTATCGACATTTGTCATCTCTAAATACATTTTAAAATGATGCTTTTTAAGTATATCACACATCGCTTTATTCAGCAAATATCTTCTTAAAAATTTTTAACTTTTTCTGTAAATGTGTAGACGCCAATATAAAATATATAAATTTTTCAAAACTGACGTGACTTTTAAGTGATATGAATCATCTATAACCGAAACGTAATTTAGAAATCTCTCAAATACAGCTAATTCTTATACAAAAAAATGGGAGTGACTCGACAAAATCGATTTTGTCGAGTCACTCCCACAAAGTTTATTAAATATCTAAAAAACTTTGATAAAGCGAATTTAGATATCGATAAACCACTGCGTCTATGAGTTATCATATACACTTTTTTAAAATTTAGGACTTTTGAGTCTACCCATTTTCTTAGTCATTTTCTGCTTTCTTTTGTTGTTCTCTTTTTTCAACTAGTTTAGATAAATAGATTGATCCAACAGTTAATAATATTACTAATAATGAAGCTATTAAAAATTCTTTACTAAAGATATTTGTACTAGTAGCACCAAAATTTAAAAACACTATTGTTCCCGGAATTATTCCGAGTACACTAGCAATCATATACTTTGTCAAACTAATATTTGTTAATCCATAGCCATAATTTATCATATTATACGGAACCAACGGTATAAGTCTTAATATCACTAAACTCATCATTAGTTTTTCATCACTAACATTAAATATCCTGTCATGTTGCTTCGGTGTCATTTTCTTCTTAAGGTAGTTTTTTACCCACTCACGTCCAAAACGACGTGATATTACAAACATAATATAACAATTTAATGAAGCTCCAACGAAAGTTAATAAACTTCCTTCAACAAAACCAAATGCTACTCCTCCAGCAACAGCTAATATCGGAACTGGAAAGAAAAACACCGGTAAGAACATGAACATTAATACATAAATAATTGGTGCTAGTACACCAAAACTTTGAATAAATTCAGTCATCACTTTCCTCCTATTTAAAGTATGCTGATACTTTTTCTAAAAATTCTAATTCAATATATGAAGCTATTTTTTTAAACGTAGCAGCATCCATAAGCATCTTATCATTTTCACTATACTGTCTGAACGCCATACTACACCAAGTAACTCCCCTTAGACAATTAAATATTAAATATCTTTCAAATCTTTCTCTATCAAAAGCTCGATAACTACTATATTCCTTTAAGAAATCGTTAATTTCTTTTTCTGATAAGATAATATCAGTTTTCCAAAATGTCGTCGTCGGTGCTAAGAAGTGTGCTAAATCTTGTTCACACTCTCCTATTAAAGCTTTTTCCCAGTCTATTATATAGCTGTCTTCTTTTCCTTCTCCTATTAAGAAATTCCCCGAATTTAGTTCTGTATTAATTATACACGGATTAGATATTGTATATTCTTTTGGAATAAGGCACTGACATTTTTCTAAAAATGCTCTAATATAATTGCTAACTTTCTCATCAGCTTTATCCCAAGCTATATACTCACCAGACATTTGCTTACATTCGTCAAACATAAGTTGAAATGGATTTGTAGCATTAATTAAATTATTTTTACCATATTCTATATTATGAACTTTACTTAATAAATACGCGGCTATCTTCATATCCGTTTTGTAATCAAGTACTCTTCCTTTCAAGAATTCCATAGTCAAATATTTGTAAGGTAATAAAGTTGTTTCTGTTATTAAATCATATGGCTTTGGTGTAACACCACTGTCTTTTAATAATTGTAGTGTTTCATATTCATATTCTATCTGATTTTCTAGATTCATCTGACTCTTCATATTGATTCTAAGAACTTTTTTTAACCCCGCTTCGTCAAAGGTAAAATTAATATTATATTCTCCTGCACCTAGCAATTCAATATTACTATAACCTGTTTCTGCTGATAGAAGATCTTCTTTTGTATCAATATCAAGTCCACTTTCTCCTAAATAATAGCTTAATTCATGTTCTTTACAGACAGCCAGTAGATTTTCTAAAACTGTATTATCCCCATAACTAGGAAGATTAAATACTTCTTTTATAGCTTTTTTCATTCCGATTAAAAAATAACCACCATCAACACTTGGATTTATAACGACATCATACTCAGCTAATTTTTCAAACGCAATGTAAATCATATTTTCTTGAAGATTAAATATATCTGAACCTAATAAAATCACCCTATCACTAGCTCGTAATTCTATTTCAATTGCATTGTACATTTTATCTCCAAGCGTAGCTCCTACTTGATAAGAAAATTCTCTATCTTCTAGAATATTCTTCATAATTTCATTATCACTACTTTGCCCATCATGGTAAACTACTAACTCTTCTTTACTATTTTTCAAAATATCATAGTTTTTTCTCATTAATTTTTTTTGAATTTCAACAGCAGCTTCTGGAGAAACAAAATCATATAACCTTGTTTTTGTTGTACCTACTTTAGGTACTCTTGTAAAAAAAATAATTTTATTCTTCATTTCTGAAATTTTTCCTTTAATTAAATCTCTTGATACATTCGCAGTCAACAATCAAATCTATACAAAAAGGGAGACTTAATAAAACCATTTCCTTACTGAAATCACGATTTTAAGTCACCCTTTCTATACTAGATATTAATGATTATGTCCAGAATGATCGTCTTTTTTCTCTGAAGAGTGATTGTGTCCAGAATGATCATGTCCTTCATGATCTTTGTGTTCATCTTTGCAGTTTTCACAGTGACCTTAATGCTTCTCAGAACCTTTTACTGCATCACTTGGCTCTTTACAACAATCAGAAATCTCGAATTTATAATTAAACTCTTTAGTTCCATCTATTGCATTACATACATTTTTGTATCCTAAATCAATAAGTTTTTGAGCAACTACTGAAGAACTATTTCCTGTAGAACTATATACATATATTGGTAATTCTTTATTTTCCGGTAAAATTGATTTTAAATCATCTAATTTTTTAACATCGATATTTTTTGCTCCAGCTGCGTGACCTTTTTCAAAATCAGCTTTATCTCTTACATCTAAGCACACATTGTTTGCAGCTGTGTCTAATAATGCATCTTGGAATTTACTGCTACTTAATGATGAATATTTTACAAGATCATAATTATAATCTTTTAAATTTTGAGCTCCTGTTACATCTTTGAATCCTTGTTTTGTAAGTTTTTCTACAGCATCTTTTGTTGTATTCGAATTATCACTGTATACTACAACTTTTTTCTCTCTCCATGTACGAATTTGTTCAATACTCTTATCTATTTTTGATGCTGGAATATTTATTGCATGTTTAAGATGCCCTTCTTTATATGCCGCCTCTTCTCTAACATCTATAACTAGATAATTTTCCTTTTCTTTGTCATCTTTTTGAATTTTGTTTAACTCCTCACCCTTTAATTCTTTTGCAGATGAAGTAGTTGAACATCCTACTAAAGTTAATGATAACATTGCTGACATGCTCACAGCTAAAAATTTATTAAATTTCATTTATATTTCTTCCTCTCCTTATTTAATAAGAGACAAGGTGGTACTTAAATATTTAATACATTTTTGTATCCCCTGTCCCTTATTAGTATAACTTAAAAATAGTTTTTTTTCTAATAAATAATACTATATTTACCCATTATTTCTTAGAATTTGTATTCATGTTCTTTTGCTCCATCCCAAGCATTGTACACATTTGTATATCCTAACTCAACAGCTTTTTGAGCAGCTTTAGATGAACGGTTACCACTGTAACAATATGTATAAACAGGCGCATTTTTATCTGCTGGTAACAATGCTGCAAGATCTTTATCTATGTTCTTAACATCGATGTTTTTAGCCCCTGCTACATGACCTTTTTCATAATCTTTTGCTTCACGAACGTCGATAAACGTTCCTTCTTTTTTATCGATTGCAGCTTGGAATTCATTTGCTAATAAAGTAGTGAATTTAACTATTTCGTAATCTTTATAGTCTTTAACACCTTGAGCGTTAGAAACTTTTTTGAATCCTGCTTTTACAAGTTTATCAGCAGCTTCTTTACTTTTCTTACCAGTATTACAGATTGTTACTACTTCTTTATCTTTCCATGCGCTTAAATGTTCTGCATGTTTCTCAATGTCAGCTAGCGGAATGTTGATAGCGTGTTTTACATGTCCTTCTTTATATTCCTTCGCATCTCTTACATCGATAACAAGATATTTTTCTTTTTCTTTGTCATCTTTTTCAATTTTATTCAGTTCTTCTCCTTTTAATTCTTTTACAGCAACTGTTGCATTGCTACTGCTAGAAGTACTAGTAGATGATGAAGAACACCCCGCTAATGATAATGATAGTACCGCTGCCATACTGACAACTAATAATTTATTGTATTTCATAAATTTATCTCCTTCATAATTAATTTCATAAATAGTATAACAAATTAAACAAATTCAATCAACAGCAGTTCCCAAGATATCAAATAATTATTTTACTTTTATTACAAATTTAAATTTACATAATAACGCAATAAAAGCCATAATCCACTAATGATTATAGCTTTTATTATATACCTTATTTTTTTAATACTTTCGTTATATTCAGAAAAATAATAATATTTTTACAACATTTTCGTTTCTAATTCATCAAGAAATTGCTCTATATTTTTCACCTTATAACCTGAATAAGCCTGCAATTCATCATCAAAATGCCATTGTTTCTCTATCAAACACGTTTTTAACCCTAGTTTCTTAGCAGGTACAATGTCATGATACAATGAATCACCAATCATCATTGTTTCAACTGCTAGTATCCCCTCAGTCTCTAATACATTAAGAAATGCCTTCTCTTTAGGCTTACTAATGTGTGTTTCCCCTGAAATATACAATTTAAAAATGTTTTCTAATCCTAATTTCTTCAATTTCATCCTTTGCTCATAGGATTTTCCATTAGTTAAAATTATCATATTATATTTATCTTGCAACTGTCTTATCTTCAAATTCACTTCTTCATCAGGTGTTATCGATTCTAAGATATATTCAAATTGCTTTTCATAATAAAAATTACAATCCTCTACTGTAAGATTTAAGCCAAATTGTTCTAAAGTTAACATCAAGCGTTTATCTCTAAGCTCTATTATTTTTAAACTCCCCTTCAAAACCTCTTTAACTAACTGATTATTAACACTCTTATATAGCTTAAAAAATTCCTCATAAGTAGTAAATTTATCATATCCCAAATACTCAAACACCAACTTATTAGAAATTTCCCAAACTTTACTGAAATCATACAAAGTGTTATCCAAATCAAAAATCAAGTTTTTTATCTTAGTCATCAATATCACCTCCTCTTAAAAATGTCTATGAAAAATTAGAGCTAAAAAATTGAGGGAATAACTCTACATCGTGATTTTTAAAATCAATTTTATCGAGTCATCCCCTTGGGATAAGCAGTTAAATATAAGTTATACTCTATTATACTATATTTAACCACTTTTAGATAAAAAACGAAAATATTTCTAAAATTTTATTTGTTTTCTTCTAAATATTTCACCACCGGTCTTGCTTCATAAACTATAGTTCCCTCTGGTACACTATGTTTTACGACAGCATTTGCTCCGATTTTGGAATTTTTCCCAATAGTTATGTTGCCTAGTACTTTCGCTCCTGCTCCTATAATGACATTGTCACCAATTGTCGGATGTCTTTTTATCGGATCTAAGGTTGTACCACCAAGAGTTGTACCATGGTACATCGTAACATTATCTCCGACTATGGCAGTTTCGCCTATAACAACTCCCATACCGTGATCAATAAATAAACCTTTGCCTATTTTTGCTCCAGGATGAATCTCAATACCAGTTAACCTTCTTGCTCTTTTTGATAACAAACGCGCCAACGTATGCCAACCTTTTTTATACAGTTTATGAGCGAAATAATGATAATTAAGCGCCTTTATGTGAGGGTATGTTAAATAAATCATCAGTTTTGATTCTGCCGCAGGATCATCTTTAAGTACTCTATTTATATTATAAAATAAATTTTCAAAAAATTTCATTACACTTCTACATGTGTAACATCTTCAAAATCAAGTACAGATAAATATTTATCTACACCATCAGGTAAGATTGTTACTATATTTTTATTAGGATATTTTTCAGCAACCTTTTTAGCTCCAACTATTGCCGCACCTGATGAAATACCAATCCCAATACCAGTAGAACGTAAGAAGTTTTTAGTTTCTTCAATTGCTTCTTCACTCGTTACTGTATAGATTTCATCCATAAATTCTTTATTGAAGTTTTCTGGAATAAATCCTGTTCCAATCCCTTGGATTTTATGAACACCACCATGACCTTCACTAATAGCTGGAGATTCTGCCGGTTCTACTGCTACCGCTAATACTTCTGGTTTATTTTCTTTTAGATATTTTGCAACTCCTGTAAACGTCCCTCCAGTTCCAACACCAGCAACAAATATATCAATATTAGGTACTTGCTCTAATATCTCGCGTCCTGTAGTTTTGTGGTGATATCCTGGGTTAGCTGGATTATCAAATTGACTTAGAGAAATTGCATTACTGTATTTTTCACAAATTTCTGCGGCTTTTTCGATAGAACCTTTGATACCTAATTCTTTCGGAGTTAAAATCAATTGCGCCCCGTATGCCTTAATAATATTACGTCTTTCAACACTCATACTTTCTGGCATAATAATTACCGCCTTCAAACCTAAAACAGAAGCTAAGATAGCTACAGCTATACCAGTATTCCCACTAGTTGGTTCTACTATAATAGTATCTTTATTAATTGCACCTTGTGACATTGCTTCTTCTAACATTCCAAGTACAGCTCTATCTTTAACACTACCACCTAGATTATGTTTTTCAAGTTTCACAAAAATGTTTGTGTTATCTAATTTATATACGGGTGTGTTCCCTACGAATTTTAATGATGTCGCTATCATGAAAACCCCTCCTTCTGACTTTATAAATAACTTTATTATTTGTTTGATTATAACATATTTTTAAGAACTATATAAAGAAATTAGTCTCAAAGACAAATTGGGATAAAAAATTAAGTTTGTCTGCGGTGTTTTGTATAACAAGCTCTAATTCTTCACTTGATATTTCTAATAATTTACTCATAGTTGATCTCCTGTATCTTTTCTAAAACTTCTTGCATCCAAAAAGGAAGTTTTAAAGTATCTTCTTTCAAATTTTCTTTAATTCTTTTGGCAAATACAGCAAGCTTTTTTATATCTTCTTCACTGATGTTGTCTTTGCCTAATGCCTTAATTGCCTGTATTAGAATGGACAATTCTTTGGAATAAGATGTTATGTTTCTATTTGTTGTGTGTTTAAAGATAATCTTTTTATCCCTATACAAATATTCTCTATATGCTCCATCTGAAATATAAATATACTCATTAGAAATTTGAGTGGACAATCCTGTATAGTTTAGAGCTGTATCTCCTGTGGGAGCTATTGTCCAAGAAAATTTATCTGCAAGTTTTTCAGCAACTTCACTTGCATCTGGATAAGAATATTCTTTTAAAATCTCGCTATATTTTGGTTTTATATATAATCCATCAATAAGCCTCGTAATCTTATTTTCTTCATTTAATCTATATAAGACAGATTTGATTGTGTTTTTTGTTCCAATATTGTAGAAATCATTAATAGAAAAAATTTCCCCTTGATTTTCTGACATAATTTTTTCTATTTGATTCGTTATAGGAATCATATAAGCCACCTCCTTGCACCTAAAATTATATACTTTTGGGTGCAAAAAGTCAATGCTAAAACTTGATATAGTATAATTATCACGGAAAAGATAGAAAAAAAGAATGGGAGATTGTATAATCAAATTAGACACTAAAAAATAAAATAAAAATTTTTATTTAGACCAAATTTTATTATTTTATCATTATTAAGAGTAAAATTAATGAATCAATATAAAAATAAAAAAGTCTCTACTTACACTATTCTAAAGAACTTCTGGAAAGTAATATTAGAAGAGATATTACCGCTTTTACTAGACAACCTAAAAAAAGAGGACTAATGTCCTCTTTTATCTGTTCGTATAAACACTAATTATTATCTAAAAGTTAAAGTTTTAAATAATATTATTTTACTGCTGAAGTTTTTGGTAAAACTTTTTGTCCGTTTTGAGCTTTTCCAGCTTCTGTACCTTTATCTACTTTGAAAGTACCTTGTGATTTAGGTGCTTTGTATTCAGGTTTAGTGTGTACTTCTGGTGCTACTAATGAAGCTCCGTAAGGTTTTAATTCTGGTTGTACTAAGCTAGGCCCGTTTACTCCACCTGTGAATTCAGGTTTCTCAACAGTTGGAGCAGGTAATGTATCTGTTGTTCCTAGTAACTCACCTTTATCATTTACTATAGCTCTTGGAGCTGGTTCTGGTTGTAATACTGGTGCGTCAGCTGGTACATTTGATGATGTTGGTTCTTCAGCGTTAGCTACTGATAATGGTAATACTGCAACAGCTGCTGCTGCTACTAAAAATTTGTTTAATTTCATGATAAACAATCTCCTTTTAATATATATTAAATTTTATACTATAATTATATAGACTTTACCTCTTATTGTCAAGTTTTAAAATATTACCATTATGTTACAAACATTTTTCATATCATTTGGTATATCTATCTTTATATTTATTTCTTGACCTGTAATCGGATGAATAAATGCGAGGTTACTACAATTTAGCGCCTGGCGTTTTATTAAACTCACATCTCCACCGTACAGCTCATCACCTAATAGCGGATGCCCCTCATACTTCATATGAACTCTGATTTGATGAGTTTTCCCTGTATAGAGTTTTAATTTTACTATACTAATATTAAGTTCTGGAATATATTTTTCTAACCAATATTCAGTCTTAGCATATTCTCCACCTTCACCAATTTCGCGTTCAATTATACTTGAACTTACTCTACGAATCGGAGCCTCTATTATCTCATTATCCTTTACTTTCCCACTTACTAACGCTATGTAATATTTATCTATATCTAAATTACTAAACAACGCATGTATATGCCTATGTTTAGCAATTAACACTAATCCCGATGTATTTTTATCGAGCCTCGTTACTATATGCGGAATTGAGTTAATATTTCTTTCTTGAAAATAGTAATTTACTCTCTCAAGCAGTGATTCATCTTCAACATTCCTCGAAGGTATTGAAGGTAGGTTGATTTCTTTATTGACTATCATAAAGTACTCGTCTTCATAAACTATATCAATTGGTTTGTTTATGAAGCGAACAAATTCGGTGAAATTTTCGCTAGGTAAAGTAATCTCGATTCTGTCATTTTCTTTTAGCGTATATCTAACGTTCTCTTCCCTATCATTTACCTTTATACTACCGTCATGATCGAATTTTATTCTAGTCAAGGTTTTCCTAGAAATATTATTTTCTAATAAAAATTCTCTTAACAGTTGTTCTTTTTTTACAACATACTTCAAAGTAATATTAGTCATTTTTAATAAACGATCTCTTCACACGTTGCCAGAAGCTATCTTCATTATAACGAATAAATGAAATCTTCTTATCCTTTTCTAGAGTTATTTTTATTTTAGCTACACTATCATAATTAAAATGCATGTGATCTACTGTTATGCGGTGATTTTCCGTACTCATCGGCTTAATCATAAGTTCATCATCTTGTGATAATATCAGTGGATTTCCCAATGTTCTGTAAACAAGATTATTTAGAGCAGCAATCTCTGTTACTTGATACAATGGCAGTTGAGGGTGAATTACAGCTCCACCTAAACTTTTATTATACGCAGTAGATCCTGTTGGAGTGCTAATACATAATCCATCTCCTCTAAAACTCTCAAAGTGGACACCATTTATATAAACCTTAGCTGCATAAGTAGATCCTGTATGATTATTTACCGTTATTTCATTTAAAGAACAATAGTCAGAAACTAAATCACCATTAGCGCAATACGCCTTAACTCTTAATAGTGGATATTGTTCTATCTTAGGTTTTAATGCTAACATATCAAAAAATATTTTCTCATAGTTTTGAGCAGAATAATCGGTATAAAACCCTAAATGCCCAGTATGAATAGATAAAAATTTTATATTATCTAAATTATCTATATACTTATTGAATGTTCTCAGTACAGTTCCATCTCCCCCAATTGCAAAAACATAATCAGGATTACTCTTATCTTCTTCCATATCACTAGATAATAAGAACTCTTTTAACTTCAAACCTATCTTCTCTGAAACTTCATCATTTCTAACTTCTATGCTAAATTTACCTTCTAACATCTTGATTTTCACCTATTATTTTTTCATAATTTTCTAACCATACATCAGCAAAATCCGGTGCAAGTGCACCTTGATTATTATCAATCCATTCTTGAAGTTTATTAACATTATACTTCAATATTTTATCAATCTTTTCACCATATTTATAACGTGCTTTATTTTGATTATACTCATCTTCATCTAATAAGAAATATTTACCATCAGGATATTTCTTTATATCTAAATCATAGTCAATGTATTTTACACCATCCACATCATATGCGAATGGACTACTTAAGTTTGAGTAATAGTGAACCCCATCTTCTCTAAACATGCATATTATATTAAACCAACATTCATTGTGAAAATATACTAAAGCAATTTCTTTAGTAACCCAAGTTCTTCCATCATTTTCTGTTACAAGTGTTCTGTTATTTGCTAGAATTAGAACCTGTTCATCCGCTTCTAGTACAACATTTTTGTGCCAAATTCTATGTATTGAACCATCATGCTTATATGCTATTATTTTTACTACATCGCCCTTCTTAGGCCTTTCTCCTCTGTACATAGTTCCTCCTTTCATACTCAATTTTAATGTCTTTTTAATTATAACATATTTAACATATTTCGTTCTACTGTAACAGTAATTTTTTTTGTAAAATTATATCTTAGCATAAATATCAAAATCTCAGGTTGAACATCCAAGTTTTGCACTTGAAAACAGCACAAAACCACTATAAACACATGGTATAATAGAGTTTATAGTGGTTGTTTTTTAGAAAAATTTGTTGTACACGAATTATAAGGGATATCTATTTAAAAATCTTGAAGTTGTATTAAAAAATAAACACAGGCTGACCTAAAAATCCTAATTACAAAACCTGTTTTACTAAACGCAACTCTTTAACGTTATTTATTTCATGAATTTTTGGAATTTTATATGCATTTAACATTACAATTTAGAATTAAAATTTTTTATCTTCATCTACTTCTTCAGTAGACTTAAATACATCCGATATTAATCGCCCTAAATCAATTGCATTTTTTGGAGTAATAACAGGTTGCATTGTTTCTTGTTCTATTTCTTTTCTCGCATTTCCTGCAATTGAACCCCCTCGTTTAGCAACTTTTTTATTTTCTTCTAATCCATGAGGGTGAGTTGCATTAGCTAATTCTGTGGTAGTTGCTTCTGCAAGCATATTTAACACTAGTTCAAGTGTTGTCATATTATCTCTTAAATTTTGTTTCTTTAAACCTTTATAATCTTTGTATTGTCTAGTTGTCATACCTGACCAAGCTTTTGTTATTTCATTAGTAAGAATAGCATATTCTCTACCTTCTTTAACACCATGATCTTCCCAAGTATCTGTAAGTTCTTTTCTAACTTGAATAGCCTGAAGTCTTTGATTAATCCATTCCCTACTATATCCTTTTTTAAGATAGGTTTCTAAAGCTCTATCAATAGTTAATTCTGGATCGATAATTTCATCTATTCTCTCTTTTCCCACTTCTGCAAGCCAAATTTTAAATGGTTCTGCCTTTGGCGATGGTATGGATTGAATAATACGGAATATTCCTTGCATATCTGCAACGTCAGTATTATATTTTTTACCGTCTGAAGATTCTAATTTCAGTTGTACGATATTTTCGTACAACTGAATTGCGCCTTCTTCATCTTTCATCTTTCTTTTTAAATCACTCCAGTATCTTCTGGGATTTTTACTATCTGTTAGCACACCAACAATATCAATCACACTAAAATACCATTCTTCTTTATCATTATCCCAAATAGATCTAATTTGATTTCCATCAAATAATTTTATTTCGTTATCCATGTATTGTTCCTTTCTAAGCTATATATGCTATTAAAAACAGTTACAAATTAGATGATTCTAAACAACTTATAGACTATTAATCTTAGAGTTTTAATATTTACAAAACTCTAGAATCTTTAAATTAAACAAATTTCAAACATTTACAACAACTAAAAACGTAGTTAAATTAGGATTTTCCATTCAAATTGTATTTGTATTTTATTCGTAATCAATTACTCCCAGAGCTATCTTAGCATAACGTGACATTTTGTCTTTTGTCCACGCTGGTTCCCATACTATGTTGACATCAACTTTCTCTATCTCATCAACACCTAGCATAGCTGTTTCCACTTGCTCTATAATAATTGGTGCTAACGGACACCCCATAGATGTCAATGTCATATCAACGATTGCATGTTTATTATCATCACTCATCTTAACATCGTATACTAATCCTAAGTTCATAATATCTATACCTAACTCTGGATCTATTACATTTTCTAGTGCTTCTATTACTCTATCTTTTAATGTTTCCATTTTCTCACCTCTTTACTTTGACCTTTCAATACTAATGAAATTTATTTATTAGTGTTCTCTATAATTACTGCTCCATGTTCTGTTCCTTTTATACATAGTTTACACATATTTAAAAATAATCCATGTTCTACCACTCCAACTATGCTTTCTAGTTTTTCTTTTACAGCTTTAATATCAAATCCATAACCTAAGTGTAAATCTACTATATAGTTATTATTGTCGGTTATAAGAGTAGCTCCATCTTTTAACCTTAACACTGGATTTAAGCCCGCTTCTTCCATTTTTCTTATAGTATGACTATAACCAAATGGCAATATCTCTACAGGTAGATTGAAGTTTCCAAGTTTTTCTACATCTTTACTCTCATCATAAATCCAGATTACTTCACGAGCAATATCAGCAACTATTTTTTCTCTAAATAACGCTGCTCCTCCACCTTTTATCGCATTAAAGTTCTTATCGATTTCATCTACTCCATCAACAGCAAGATCGATATGATCGATTTCTTCTAGTTCTTTGATTGTAAGACCAAGGCTTTGGGCTAATTCAACCGTTTGAATCGATGTTGATACCGTCTCAACATTTAATCCTTCTTTTACTCTATCAGCTAGTGCGTGTACAAAATAGAATACCGTCGAACCTGTTCCTAAGCCAACTATCATACCATCTTTTACATATTCTACAGCTTTTTTACCAACAACTTCTTTTAAATTCATTTCGAATCCCCTTTTTATGTATATGTTACTTTTATTTTATTTGTATTCTACTAATAGATATTTTTTCTTACCGCGTCTAAGTACTGTAAAGCCATCTTCTAATCTATCTTTAACATCAACAACATACTCTAGATCTGTAATTTTATCTCCATTAACATAAACAGCCCCATTATTTACATCTTCACGAGCTTGACGTTTTGATTGAACTAGATTACTTTCAACTAGGAAATCTACGATATTGTATTCTTTTTTCTCTAATTCAGATTTTGGCATTCCTTTAACAGCTGCTTTTAATTCATCGTGAGTTAGTTCTTTAATGTTTCCTGAGAATAATGCTTTTGTAATGTTTAATGCACTTTCTAGAGCTTTTTCTCCGTGAACAATTTTCACCATTTCTTCTGCTAATGCTTTTTGAGCAAGACGTAAGTGTGGTTCTTTTTCTGAACTTTCTCTTAATGCTTCAATTTGGTCTTTTTCTAAGAATGTGAATTTTTTAAGTGCAGGTACTACTTCTGTATCTGCTGTATTGAACCAGAATTGATAAAACTCATACGGTGTTGTTTGTTCCGGATCTAACCACACTGCTCCACCAGTTGATTTTCCAAATTTAGTTCCATCAGATTTTAACATTAATGGAATAGTGAATCCATACGCCTCTACATCACCACGAAGCTTTCTCATAATCTCTAATCCAGTAGTAATGTTACCCCATTGATCCGAACCACCAATTTGCAATTTAACATTGTGGTGTTCATTTAAATAAGCATAATCAATACCTTGTAAAATTGTATAACTGAACTCAGTAAACGATAAACCGTTGTCTAGACGACTCGAAATAGAATCCTTCGCTAGTAAGTAATTAATATTTACTAATTTTCCGTAATCGCGTAAAAATTCTATCATAGATAATTTTCCTAGCCAGTCTCGGTTATTTACGAATTCGATATTGTCATCTCCACGGAAAATGTTGCGAAGTTGTCCTTCAAGACGACGAGCGTTATCTTCAATTACTTCAAGACTTTGCAGTTGGCGTTCTTCACTTCTTCCTGATGGATCTCCGATAATACCAGTTCCTCCACCAACTAAAATAACAGGCTTATGCCCATGCTGTTGAAATCTTTTTAGTGTTAAAAATGGTAGTAAGTGACCAATGTGTAATGAGTTACCAGTTGGGTCTGTACCACAGTAAATCGATACACTTTCTTTTTCTAATAATTCTTTTATTCCTTCTTCATCTGTTTGTTGATAAACTAAATCTCTATATTTTAAATCTTCTAATAATTTACTCATTAAAATACCTCCATATCAATTTTAATACACTTATAACAATTATATCACATTTTTTTATTTTTTCTTTTATCTTTTTTTATATTTTAAAACAAACTCAATTCCTCCTGTCATATAATTTAGTTTTTCCTTTAAAATTATGATATAATATAGCTAATAGTATGCAATCTAAGGAGATTACAATGAAAATTAAGAAGATACTAACTTCTATAACGCAATCCCTATTACTTTCAATTGGACTACTGATTAGTCTGGGGGCGGGGCTTGCCATCGGTTATGTAGGTGGATTGGTAAAAGATCAGCCTGTCTTAACTCAAAAAGAAATGAAAGAACAGATTAATAATATCAGTAAAAACAGTGAAGTTTATTTCGGCAGTGGTGAAAAATTAGGGACTATTAATTCAGAATTAATAAGAAAAACTGTCACATACGAAGAACTTGGAGATAATGTTAAAAACGCTATTATAGCCAGCGAAGATTCTAACTTTTACTCTAACAGTGGAATTGATTTTTGGGCTGTGCTAAGGGCTGCACATAGTGAGGCTACTGGGGCAAAATCAACTGGTGGTAGTACTATTACTCAACAACTAGTAAAAAATCAGCTTCTAGATAATTCTCGTTCATACGAAAGAAAAGCCAAAGAAATACTGTTAGCACTTAGGCTTGATAAGAATTTTTCAAAAAATGAAATTCTTGAAAATTATCTAAACGTAGCCCCATTTGGAAAAAATAGTTTAGGTCAAAACATTAGTGGTATAGAAACTGCCGCTCAGGGAGTTTTCGGCGTCCATTCAAAAGATTTAAACATCGCACAAGCTGCATATCTTATAGGATTCGTTCAATCTCCGTATAAATATACACCGTTTGATGAAACAGGAAAAATTCGCCCAGATGAAGAGCTTCAAGCTGGATTCGAAAGACAGCACTATGTATTGGAACGTATGCTTTCTAATAACTTTATTACAAAAGAAGAAATGGAAGCTGCTAAGAATTTTAATATTAAAAGTGCCTTCACTAAACAAAAATATTCTGAGTATACAGATTATCCGTATATTCGAGATGAAGTTACTAATTCTGTCTCAGAAATTCTTGCCGAGCAAACAGCAACAAAAAATCATAAAGAAAACGAATTTAAAAACAATAAAGAATATCGTAACGATCTTATAGAAAAAAGTAGAATAAAATTTATCACTGGTGGGTATAAAGTAAAAACTACACTTGATAAAAAACTTTATGATACACTTCAAGAAACAAAAAAACAATTTGCTTCTTATCCTACTTATTCTTATGGCGGAGTTGTCTATCCTTTAGACATAGGTGCTTCGGTTATCGAAAATAATAGCGGAAAAATACTCGCTTTTATCGGTGGAATGAATTATAATAAACAACAGCTTAACCATGCAACAAGAACTAGACGCTCACCGGGTTCTACAATAAAACCGCTATTAGTATATGGACCTGCGATAGATAAAGGTTATATCACACCTAATTCTACAGTTTTAGACCAAAGGTTTAACCATTATGGTTGGAGTCCTGAAAACTATGATATGTCTCAACACGGCTACTTACCTGCAAGACAAGCGTTAGCCGGCTCTCTTAACTTAGCCGCAATAAGATTATACTCTGCATTTTATAAAGAAAATCCTGTGACTAACTATCTTGAAAAAATGGATATTAATGGTCTTACTGATGGTGATAAAACTAATTTAGCTGCTGCAATCGGAGGTATGACATACGGACTTTCAGTTACAGAAAATACTAGTGCTTTTTCTACGTTTGCCAACAAAGGTGAACACAAAAAAGCTCATATCATAGAAGAAATTCATAACGATGATGACGAACTTGTTTATAAAGCTGATTTTTCTCCAGTAAAAATCTATGAAGAATCTACAAGCTATCTAATTATTGATATGCTTGGTGATGTAATTAATAAAAGTTACGGAACATCTCATGATATGCCGAGCAAACTGAAATTCAACTCTAAAAATCTATTTGTTAAAACAGGAACATCTGAATACTATAAAGATCTTTGGGTTGTTGGTGGCTCTACTAAGATAACTGTTGGACTTTGGAATGGGTATGATAGTCCTTCTAAAGTACCAAGTTATGACTATGCTCAAAGAAGTTGGGTAGCAATTATGAATGCTATATATTCATTAGATAAAAATCTTATCGCTCCAGATATCGCCTTTAACAGACCGAAATCTGTTGTAAACTCAAATATCAACCCATATAATAATGCATCTGGAGGAACATCAGATATTATTCCTGCTGGTTTCAAAGAACTATCTAAAGAAAAAACACTGGCAAAATTAGGATTCAATATAGATAAGAATCTTTCGTTCGCTAATCCTGTTAAGTTTATTAAAGATAAAGATGATAAAGATAAAGATAAGGATAAAAATAGAGATAGAAGAGAAGAACAAGAAAACAATATAGTTACTATCACTGAATCTTCGCGTACTACTATCTTAAGACCTACTGTTATTACAGAAGAAGATGAAGAATAGATAATAAAGAAAAGAGGGAGTGATTCAAAAATCATAATCTTTGAGTCACTCTCTCTTATTTAAATTTTATAATCGTTAATAGTCACCTAAAACATCATACATAGCTGGTATATCGTGAGCTTTAGCAATATCCGCCCAACTCCCTACATCATCTAAGGCTCTTGCATGAGTTAGTGTGTAAATAGCCTTAGTTAAAGTATAAAATTCCTGTAATGGTTTTAATAAATTTTTAAGATTTGATTTATTTGTTTCTCCCATGATTTTTTCATAAAGTGTTGTAGCATGTTTATGCTCTTCGCTTTTTATAACATCATCTGGAATAATTCCAGCATGAGCTAAATACAATAAATAATTATAAATTGCCTTAAATGTCCTATAAGAATCGGAAATTTTAACTCCATTATCATTTTTTTCTTCACTTTTAGAAGCAAAACTATTTATTTGTTGCTGAATAGGTGTCTTTATTTTCTCTACAAGTAATCCTATAAATTCATCTGCAACTTGTTTTTGATTCTCAACTATATTATTTGGTGTGATATTTTTCTCCAATAATCTATTATAAAAATCACCAAAAATTTTGTCTAATTCGTATGTGTCTTCTTCAGTTAGGTATTCTTCAGGTTTAACAAATTTTTTTATGATTGCTGGAAACTCAATTGTTTTTCCTACATTAAATGTTCCTACTGTCATATTTAATGATTGAACAAAATCATTTTTTCTTACAAAATTATAAATATGATGAGCATTTTTGGCATAGTAATTAGCAGTAAAATCTTGAAGTTTATTTGTCTCCTCTAAATCTTTTTCTAAAAAATACTCTTGTAACTTTTTGTTAAATTTTTTATCATATTTTCTCAATTGTTTTAATTGAGGTAAAGCAGTGTTAAATGTATATACCCTTTGATATGTTTGCTTTAATAATTCTATCGTTATCGCTAAATGACCACCAAGGGAATGTCCTGCTGCAACCTTATAACACGAATCAAAATTAATAATCTTTCTTTTTAAAAACTTGGTAAATTGACATGCTGAGTCTAATTGACTAGTATTTTCTCCAGATACAATCCCTGTGTAATTATAATACCAATCACTAATATCTTCACTCTCACTCCCTCTATAAATAACTAAAAGTTCATTTAGCTGCGGTATATATATCGCCGTCGCTTGAAAACCATTTTTTGTTATTTTAGGTATTGATAGTCCGCTATTATACACCTCTATCTCATCAAGAACTTCTCCCGTAATATCTTTTATAAGTCTTTTTATCTTATATTCTATAGTGCTCTGTTTTTTGTTTCCTTTTATCAAATACTCATACTCTGCTAATTTTGCTACAAGTAATGGATTATGAAAAAACCTTAACATCAATATATCACCCCTTTTATAAAATCAATTATAGCATATTTTATAAGTAATATAAAAATTCTATATCTTCCCAGTTAATGAGAAAATATAGAATCCTGTTAAATATTATACATTAAATCTAAATAACATAATGTCGCCGTCTTTTACTTCGTATTCTTTACCTTCAAGACGAACACGACCAGCTTCTTTAGCTTTTGGCATACTTCCGTATTCAACTAAGTCATCATAACTTACAGTTTCAGCGCGAATAAATCCACGCTCAAAGTCAGAGTGGATAATTCCAGCACATTCAGGAGCTAACATACCTTTTTTGAATGTCCATGCACGTACTTCTTGTACACCTGCTGTGAAGTATGTTGCTAATCCTAATAGGCTGTAACTAGCTTTGATTAGTTTGTCTAATCCACTTTCATCAATTCCTAACTCTTCTAAGAACATTGCTTTTTCTTCATCTTCTAGTGAAGCCATTTCTTCTTCGATTTTCGCACAAACTACGATTACTTGGCTACCTTCACTAGCAGCAAATTCACGTACGCTTGCAACGTGTTTGTTAGCATCAACGTCTAGTAAATCATCTTCACTTACGTTAGCAACATAAAGCATAGGTTTCATTGTTAATAAATGTAATCCTTTTGCGATTTTTTGCTCTTCTTTGTCTAATTCTAAAAGTCGCGCTGGTTTTTCTTCTTTAAGTATATCACGCACTTTAGAAAGCACAGCAAATTCTGCAACTGCATCTTTATCTTTTTGTTTAGCTTGTTTTTCAACACGCCCAATACGTTTTTCAACACTTTCTAAGTCAGCTAAAATTAACTCTAAGTTAATAACTTCGATATCGTATAATGGGTCTACTCCACCTGCAACGTGTGTAATATTTTCATCTTCAAAACATCTAACAACTTGACAAATTGCATCTACTTCGCGAATGTGACTTAAGAATTTATTTCCTAACCCTTCACCTTTAGATGCACCTTTTACGATACCAGCAATATCAGTAAATTCGAATGATGTTGGTACTGTTTTTTTAGGTTCTACTAATTCTGTTAATTTATTTAATCTGTGATCTGGTACTTCTACAATTCCTACGTTTGGATCAATTGTTGCGAAAGGATAGTTCGCAGCTAATGCTCCTGCTTTTGTAATTGCGTTAAAAAGTGTACTTTTCCCTACGTTTGGTAATCCTACTATTCCGGCTGTTAATGCCATAGTATTAATCACTCCTTTTCTTCATTAATTTCTTATATTACTTAGGCCTTGCCTACTCAACTTAACTATTATAACATAAAACGCAAAACTTATCATTTAATATTGTGTTTTTTAAAAATATTTTGTTAATAATACAAATGGTATTGAAATTCATTTAATAAAAGAAGTTTAATATCTAAAAATCTTTACCCGGGTGACCCGTCAAAATTTATTTTTCTGAAATCACAATTTTCGAGTCACTTCTTCTTAGTTTTTATTCGCTTATTTCCCCAACTTTATGATATAATAAGAATATTATTTTATCAGAAGGAGGAACTATGCAGGATTTTATAGCGCAATTTGGTGATTTTGCCCCTATAGTCTTTTTAATACTAGCATCTATATTACCAATATTTTTATTCCCACCAGGGATATTTTCAGCAATCGGTGGATATCTTTTTGGTTTTACGCATGGCTTTATCCTTTCGATAATTTCTGCGTTAATATACACTAGTGCGATGTTTTTTATTGCAAGATACTTTGCCAGTGATTATGTTGAAAAATACTTAGCAAAAAAACTTACTAAAAAGCAATACGATACAATCTTCGGTATTAGTGAAAATAAATTAACTTTAGTTTTAATAATTTATAGGCTTATACCTGTTCTACCTAACAGTGTTATTTGCTATTCATACGGTTTAACTAGAATAACTTTTAAAAAATATTTCATCGGAAATCTTATTGGTCTTATTCCAGGGAAACTAATTTGGTTACACTTCGGAACTACTCTAAATAATATTGGAAGTATGGAGTTTTTAAAAGGAATAATTGTTCTGTTAGCATTTGTTTTTATCAGTTCTAAAGTAGCAAAGCGATTTAATAAATAATGAAAAGCCAGTGGATCTCAAATCAAGATTCACTAGCTTTTTCATATTATGAATTTTTTTCAACAATTTTTTTAATTTTTTTATTAAACTCACGTCTTGGCATCATAATGTTATTATCACACTTTAGACATTTTATCTTTATATCTGCCCCCATACGTGTAATTTGCCATCTATTTGTGCCACAAGGGTGTTGTTTTTTCATTTCAACTATGTCATTTAATTCATATTCCATAATCCATCCTCCTATTTTTCTTCATTCGATGTCAGTAAAGATTTAAACTCTTTATAAAAATCACGTTTTAACATTGTTTCTACATCTTGTTTTTTCCCGACTTTAGCTTTTCCAATAACATATATCGTAACAACATTATCTGCAATTTTTTCTATATAATCAATGTGTAATTTATCATTTTTATATAATAATTCATAATATTCTTTAGAATTATTAGCATTACCTATTACTTTATTAACTCTCTCTTCAATTTTTTCAATAGACTCATCAATCTTAATTGGTAATTCTACTAATGCTAAGTTATACATTAAAGAATAATTTACTACTTGATTAATTGTACCATTAGGAATGAAGTATACTTCACCATCTTTAGAACGAATTTTCGTAGAACGTAATCCAAGTGACATTACATAACCTCCGGCAATAAAGGCAGCTTGATTATAAATCTTGACATTATCACCTACATCAAATTGTCCTTCAAGAATGATAAAAAATCCAGATATAATATCCTTAACTAAACTTTGTGCGCCAAATCCAATCGCTACTGACGCAATACCAGCACTAGCCACAATACTTGTCGTATTAACACCTAAAACAGCTAGGATTTGAAAAAAAGCAATAAAGTATATAGTATAGCGAACCGCACTTTTTACAAGCTTATGTAAAGTCTCTGATCGTTTCTCATTAAACTTAATATTGAATTTTTTATTAGCATTATCTCTCGTTGTTATTATGTAATCAGTAATTCGACTAAAAATACGAACAACTATTGAAGCAACAACAAAAATACATAAAATTAATAAAATTTTCTCTAAAACTGTAATTAATAAATCGGTATTCTTAATTATAGCGTGTATTTTCCCAACAAAATTCATAATTATTCTTCCTTGAATAATGAAATAATACGTTCAAACTCATCATTATCTTTGAACTCTATTTCAATTTTACCTTTTTTATTACGTCCTTGTTTAATCGTTACAGAAGTTCCAAGACGTTTTTTAAGAATATTTTCTTGTTCTTCTATAAAAATATCCTTAGCCTTAGGTTTCTTAACCCCTTTCGGTTTCAATAACTTCGTTACATATTCTTCTAACTCACGAACAGACATCTTTCTTTTAATTACTAAAGCACAAACTTCTTCCATAGTTTTTTTAGTTTTTAATGAAAGTAATGTTCTTGCATGCGCAGCGCTTATCAGCCCTTGCTCTAGTTTGATTTTAATTTCTGTAGGCAATTTTAGTAAACGTAAGCTATTAGCAATGTAAGGTCTACTTTTACCAAGTTTATTAGCTAACTCTTCTTGAGTTAACGACATTTTATCCATCAAGTTTTTATAACTTTCCGACTCCTCTAAAGCTGACAAATCTTCACGTTGTAAATTTTCTAAGACCGCAAAAATCATCATTTCTTCATCTGTCATCTCTTTAATAATGGCAGGAATCTCTTTTTTACCTAGCAGTTCAAACGCTCTATAACGGCGCTCACCTGCTATGATATAATATCCTTTTACAGCTTTTTTGACTATAATAGGCTGTAGTAATCCATTTTTTTCTATTGATTCTTTTAATTCTTCTAATTTCTCTTCATTAAAATAAGTACGTGGTTGATACGGATTTTTTTTAATTTCCTCTAATGAAAGTTCAACTATTTTATCATTATCAGTAACTAATTCAACATTTTCAGTCGCAAAAATAGCATCGAGTCCACGTCCTAAACCTTTTCCTAATTTTTTAACCACGTTTTACCACCTCTTTAGCTAATGATAAATACTGTTTAGCCCCGTTAGAATTTTTTGCATATTCAATTATAGGTTCTCCGAAACTTGGAGCTTCACTTAAACGTACAGTTCTTGAAATAACTGTATCAAATGCTTTATCTTTGAAGTGTTCCCTTACTTGTTCTGCTACTTGATTAGATATATTTGTTCTACTATCAGTCATAGTAA
>NZ_CAUSAI010000011.1:0-38383 GCF_963529685.1 uncultured Gemella sp. | reverse complement strand
AACATGGATTTAAACGCGTAATAGTTCCAGTTGGAAATATGAAAAATTCTGATTTTCCTGAAGGAATTGAAATAATACCGGTGAAAGATATACGAGAGTGTCTAGATATTGCTTTTAGTAGTGTGTTTTAATACTGAAATATAGGTGAATGGGAGTGACTCAAAAATCGTGATTTCGGAGAAATCGATTTTGTTGAGTCACCCCCGCATAGTTTATTAGATATCTAAAAAGCTTTTATTAAGCGAATTTAGATATCAATAAACCACTGCGTCTATGAGTTCTTATATACACTTTGTTAAAATTTAGGTCTTTTGGGTCATCCTTATTCGTCTTTTAGGATACTAAATATTAAGTGAGATTTAAAAAAATTAGATTTTTCAAATTTTCTTATGTTAATTTTAAGGATTATGTAGTAGAATAAATAGAAGAGATGTTATATATCCCATTATATTGGATATATAATAAAAAATTATTAATGAATTTTTAATAATTTTATATTTACAATTAAATAATAAAAGGAGTGATATTTATGTTGAAAAAAGCTTTAATAATTATTTCTTTTTTTCTAGGAATAACTATAGGAACACTTTCAACAAACGCATTGATATATTATAATATATTTACATCAATGAGTGAGACGATGTTAAGACTTATTGTTACAATTGGAACTACAATAGTTTTTGTATTAATGTCTTTATTATTTTCGGATAAGTTTGTAGCAATGTTAAAAAGACTAGAAGATCGTCTATCAAAAACACCAATTCAAAAAATTATATTCACAACAATAGGATTGATTCTAGGATTATTACTGGCCAGCCTACTTTCATCAGGAGTAGATGTAATTGCTGGTGCTGGAATTATGGGAAGAATTATTTCAGCTGTAATTTATATTGTTTTTGGATATTTAGGACTAGTATTGGGATATAGACGAGAAGGAGAATTTTTAAATATACTTACAGCGTTTAAATTTGGATCTAAACCAAAAGAAAAAGAAACTAAATTGAAAACTAAGAAAGTAGTAGCTAAGGTTGTAGATACTAGTGCTCTAATAGATTCTCGTATTCAAGATGTTGCTAAGACAGGATTTTTAGAGGGGAAAATAATAGTTCCAGAGTTTGTACTAAAAGAACTTCAATTAATTTCTGATTCTGAAGATTCGTTAAAACGTGCAAAGGGTCGTTTAGGTTTAGATTGTGTTGAACAGCTACAAAAAATGAAAGAAATTGATCTTGAAATTGATAATAAATATAACTATAATGAGCACAAAGGAGTAGATAATCTTTTAATAGATTATGCATTAAAATACAAATGTGCAATTATCACAACAGACTATAATCTTAACAAACTAGCTACATTACAATCAATAAAAGTTTTAAATGTAAATGATTTAAGCAATGCGGTTAAGCCAATGTTAACAACAGGTGAAAGATTAAAAGTTCAAGTATTAAGAGAAGGTAAAGAGAATAATCAAGGTGTAGCTTACACTGAAGATGGAACAATGATAGTTGTAGAAAATGGTAAACGTTCTGTAGGAAAAACAGTTGAAGTTGAAGTTCAAAGTGTATTACAAACATCTTCAGGAAGAATTATCTTCACTAAAATTATTTAATAAATTTGCTTTTTTTGAAAAAATATGGTAATATAAATTGTATTGTATTAACGAATGATTATTTTAGGAGGAGAGTATGCACACTTTTTTAATGACAATGGCAATAGTGAGCAGTATTCTGTTAATTATAGTAGTATTACTACAAGAAAGTAAATCTGGAGGTTTATCTGGATTAACTGGTGGAGCAGAAGAACTGTTTGGAAAACAAAAAGTAAGAGGTGCTGAATTAGTTTTACAAAGAATTACAGTAGTACTAGGACTAATATTTTTTATATCACTAGTGTGTCTTACTTGGTTAAAATTATAAACTAAACATAATAAACCTAAAATGTAAATTCATTTTAGGTTTATTTTTATAGAAAATAATTGTATGTTGTATAATCTAATTTAAGGAGGATTATATGTTAGAAAAAATAGAAAATATATTCAAAAAAGAAAAAATATTGAGTATTGAGGACTTAAAAGAAAGATTAAATATTGAATCGGCAAAGGAATTTGTGGAACTTGTAAAAAATGTTGGTAAATTAGAACGAAAACTAGCGATAACGCAACTTCCCAATGAGAAGTTTCTCTACGTTAAAGAAGCATTAGAAATAGAAGGAGTAATTAGATTACATCAAAAAGGTTTTGCATTTGTTTATTCTGCTGATTTAGGTATAGAAGTATATATACCTAAAGGATTTACACAAAGTGCGATGACTGGAGATGTAGTATTAGTAAAAGTAGACAGTGTTTATAAGGATGATCGTAATTTAGAAGGAATTGTTCAAAAAGTATTAGAAAGAAATACTAAGTATACAGTCGGTACATTAACTAATGCTAAATTTTTCTCTTTTGTAAAAAGTGATGATAAAAATATAGTAAAATACATTAAAATAACAAATGCAAAAAGTTTCAATTTAGTTGATGGAACTAAGGTGTTAGTAGAAATTACAGATTATTCAAAGGTTAGTTTTGAAGATCATAAAGGGATTATCATAAAATCAATTGGTCATAAGGATGATCCTGGTGTAGATATTCTTTCAGTAATTTATAAACATGGTATTCCACATGAATTTCCTGAAGATGTAGAAGAACAAACTAAGGATATTAGTGAAGAGATTAAGCTTGAAGATAAATATAGAGATTGTACTAATGAAATGGTGGTTACAATAGACGGAGATGATGCTAAAGACTTAGATGACGCTATTTCTGTTGTGAAAACTAAAAAAGGGTATAGACTAAAAGTCTTTATAGCCGACGTAAGTAGATATGTTACTGAAGATAGCCCGCTAGATAAAGAAGCAGCTAATAGAGGATGTAGTGTTTATCTTGCAGATAGAGTTGTTCCAATGTTACCAAGAAAATTGTCTAATAATATCTGTTCTTTAAATCCTCACGTATTACGATACACAATTTGTTGTGATATTGATTTTAGTAGCAAAGGAAATCCAGAAAGTTATGATATATATCCAGCAGTAATCAAATCTAAAGGACGCTTAACTTATAAAAAAGTTAATGAAGTCTATGCAGAAAATAATGAAGTAATTGAAGAGTATAAAGATTACGTTCCTATGTTGAAGACAGCATTAGAATTATCAACAAAAATTCGTGCCAATAGAGAAACAAGAGGTGCTATAGATTTTGATAAACCTGAATCTAAAGTAGTTGTAGATGAACAAGGTGAAGTTGTTGATATTGTACTGCGTGAAAGAGGTATATCTGAAAGATTGATTGAGGATTTCATGTTAAGTGCTAATGAGGTAATTGGAGAGCATTTTTACTGGATGCAAGTACCATTCATTTATCGTATCCACGAAGAACCTAAAATAGAGAAACTTAGACAATTTTTTGATATTGCTGCAAGTCTTGGTTATAGAACAAAAGGTAAAATTGAGGAGATAGAACCTTATATTTTAGCTAATATGCTTAGAAAATTCAAGGGAGAGGTTGTAGAAACTATGCTTTCAACGATTCTTCTTAGAACTATGAATCAAGCAAGATATTCAGTTAATAACATAGGGCACTTTGCACTTGCTACTAAGTATTATACACACTTTACTTCACCAATTAGACGTTATCCTGACTTATTGGTACATCGAATGATTAGAACATATTTATTTAATGGTGATGTGTCGGATGAGACTGTAGACAAGTTCCTTACGAAATTGCCAGATTTGGCAGAAAGTTCGTCGGAGTATGAAAAACGAGCAGTTGACTGTGAAAGAGAAGTTGATAGAATGAAAAAATGTGAATATATGCTTAAGTATCAAGAACAAACTTTTAGGGGTATTATATCAAGCGTTACTAATTTTGGGGTGTTTATAACTCTTGAAAGAAGTAATATCGAAGGTTTAGTTCATATTACGGCAATGAACGATGATTATTATACGTATGATCAAAAAAACATGATATTAATTGGTAGAAGAAAGAAAAAAATATACAGACTTGGTGATGAAGTAATTGTAAAAGTAGCAAATGTGGATTTAGAAAATCAAGAAATAGATTTTAAAATATTAAAACACAAATCATTAATTAGTAAAAAATAGAGGATGAGATTATGGATAAAGAAATAAAAGTAATAGCTCAAAATAAAAAAGCTAATCATGATTATTTTATAGAAGAAACATATGAGGCAGGATTAGTTTTAACTGGTACAGAAATTAAATCAATTAGAAGAGGAAGAATAAATTTAAAAGATTCATATTGTCAAACAAGATTAGGGGAAATGTTTGTCTATAATATGCACATTTCACATTTTGAAGAAGGAAATAGATTTAATCATGAACCATTAAGAGTAAGAAAATTATTGTTAAAGAAAAAACAAATTGCTTCATTAAGTAGTGTCCAAAATGAAATTGGAATGAGTATTGTTCCGTTGAAACTTTATATCAAAAATGGCTATGCAAAGCTATTAATAGGAGTTGCTAAAGGGAAGAAAAATTATGACAAACGTCATGTATTAAAGCAAAAAGAAGCTAATAAGGAAATTAACAGAGTACTTAAAGATAAACAAAAATATTAAAAAACGATTTTTTATTTTATAATATGTAGAAAAATATACATCGCAAGAAATTTTAAGCGATGTATATTTTTTATTATTAACAAAAAAATATAGGTTAGAAAAAAGATGTTTTAAATAATAAATAATTGATAATTAGAAAGTTATGAATAACTGTTATAAAAAAATGAGAGGTGTTTTTTCAAAAAAATATATCCTTTTTTCTTTGATATAAAGGGATTTTTTAAGAATATTGTAAAAATAACTAAAAAAACGCTTTACATTTAAATGAAAGCGTGCTACAATATTTAATGTAAACAAGAAAATCATTAAATAAATACTATCAAATGTTAAATAGTTCACATATATAAATAGTAAAAAATGAAACAGATAAAAAACTGTTATATATCTGAAAGAGAAAATCAAGAATATATTAGAAGGATAAACTAAGAAAGATTTTTTTCAATATTTGATTGTTAGTTAATATATAACTTTGTTGTTTATAGTAATAGATTTTCACGAATCAAACAAAATATATTTATATAAAGGAGAAGTGTATTTATGGAAAAATTCACTCAGTTATTACAGCCGGTGGCTGATAATTTATATATTTCTGCACTTGTTGCATTAATCCCGATTGTGTTTTACTTAGTAACACTAGCTGGATTCAAAGTTAAAGGGTGGTTAACAGGACTTTTAACTTTAATAGTGGCGATTGTAATTGCATGCTTATTCTTCAAAATGCCATTCCAATTCGCAGCGTTCTCAACAATTCACGGTATGGTTTATGGTGTTATGCCTATCGGTTGGATTATCTTAACATCAGTGTTCTTATACAAAATGACAGTTAAAACTGGTCACTTCGATATTATCAGAGATAGTATTACTTCATTAACTGATGACCGTCGTATTCAAGCATTAATCATTGCATTCTCATTCGGAGCTTTCTTAGAGGGAGCAGCAGGATTTGGTGCACCAGTAGCTATCACGGCTTCATTACTAGTAGGATTAGGATTTAAACCACTTTACGCAGCTGGTGTATGTATGATTGCTAACACGGCACCGGTAGCATTCGGAGCAGTAGGAGCGCCGGTTACAGCAATGGATGGATTAGCAACTTATGCAAATGGTTCTCCAATTGCAGCGGCAGAAATCGCAGCGATGATTGGACGTCAATTACCACTAGTGTCTATCTTCATTCCATTCTACTTAGTATTAATCATGGCAGGATTCAAGAAAACATTAGAAGTATGGCCAGCATTATTAGTATCTGGTGGATCATTCGCAATTGCTCAATTTATTAGTTCTAACTACATGGGAGAACAATTACCTGACATTCTTTCTTCGTTAGTATCATTAGTTTCAATCGTTGTTTTACTTCAATTCTGGAAACCTAAAACAACTTGGAGATTTGCTGATGAAAAAGATGTTGACGTTAAATCAAATGCTACAGAAAAACACAGCTTAAACGAAGTTTTAGTAGCTTGGTCACCGTTCGTAGTATTAACAGTGTTCATCTTCTTATGGACTATGAAATCTTCTAAAGCATTCTTCAAAACAATTGCTTTAAACCCTAAAGTACCATTTATTCACAATAATATTGTAAGCTCAGTATCTGGTAAAGAAATCGCTGCAGTATTTAAATTAGATATTCTAGGATCTATTGGTACAGCAATCTTAGTAGCAGCATTAGTATCTAAATTTATCATTAAAATTAGTTGGAAAGATGCATTTGAAACTTTTATTCAAACATTTAATGAAGTTAAAATTGCATTATTAACAATCTCATTCGTAGTAGGATTTGCATACATTATGAATGCATCTGGTATGTCAAATACTCTAGGGTATGCCTTAGCAGCAACAGGAGCAGCATTTAAATTCTTCTCTCCAGCACTTGGATGGATTGGAGTATTCATTACTGGTTCTGACACATCAGCTAACTTACTATTCGCTAAACTACAACAAGTTACAGCAAGTAAAGTTGGAATGGATCCACTATTAGCAGTAGCAGCTAACGCATCTGGAGGAGTAGTAGGTAAAATGATTTCTCCACAATCTATCGCAGTTGCAGCAGCAGCGGTTGGATTAGTAGGAAGAGAACCAGAATTACTTAAATTTACTGTAAAACACAGCTTCATCCTATTAATCATTGTGTGTGGTATTATCGCCCTTCAATCAACAGGAGTACTTGGATGGATGATTCCAGTACACCCATAATAAGAAATATATTAACTGGAGATCGAGATATACTCGGTCTCCTTTTTATTTATGATAGTTTAGCGAAAAAATTTTTTTTAAAATAAGTTTTTTTGTTAGTATATTTGTTTACAATATAGGAAAATAGTGGTATTATTGATAAGTTAGATTAAATAATATATAGATAAAGTGCTATATATGTTTTATAAAGTAAGAACAAGGAGAAAAAAATGTCAGTACAATTAAGAGATGATGTTAGAAATATTGCTATTATAGCTCACGTTGACCATGGTAAAACTACACTGGTTGATGAATTATTAAAACAATCAGGAATTTTCCGTTCAAATGAACACGTAGAAGAAAGAGCTATGGACTCTAACGATTTAGAAAGAGAACGTGGTATTACTATCTTAGCAAAAAATACAGCAATCGACTATAAAGGTAAAAGAATTAACATTCTTGATACACCAGGGCACGCAGACTTTGGTGGAGAAGTAGAACGTATCATGAAAATGGTAGATGGTGTTCTTTTAGTAGTAGATGCTTATGAAGGAACAATGCCTCAAACACGTTTCGTTCTTAAAAAAGCTTTAGAACAAAACTTAAAACCAATCGTTGTTGTTAATAAAATTGATAAAGACTCTGCAAGACCAGAAGAAGTAGTAGATGAAGTTATTGATTTGTTTATTGAATTAGGAGCGAATGATGAACAACTTGAATTTCCAGTTGTCTATGCTTCAGCTATCAATGGGACAGCATCTTTAGAAAGTGATCCAAGTGCTCAAGAAGAAAACATGCAATGTTTATATGAAACAGTAATCGATTATGTTCCAGCACCAAAAGATAATAGAGATGAACCTCTTCAATTCCAAGTAGCATTATTAGACTATAATGACTATGTTGGACGTATTGGTATTGGACGTGTATTCCGTGGAAGTATGAAAGTCGGAGAATCAGTTTCTCTTATGAAACTTGATGGTACTGTTAAAAACTTCCGTGTAACTAAAATTTTTGGTTATTTTGGATTAAAACGTGAAGAAATTCAAGAAGCTTTTGCTGGGGATATCGTTGCCGTAAGTGGTATGGATGATATTAACGTTGGGGAAACTGTATGTCCAACAGATCAACAAGAGGCGCTTCCAGTGTTACATATTGACGAACCAACACTACAAATGACTTTCTTAGTAAATAACTCGCCATTTGCTGGTAAAGAAGGTAAATTTGTTACAGCTCGTAAATTAGAAGATAGATTAATGCAACAATTAGAAACTGACGTTTCTTTACGTGTTGAACCTAATACAAGTGATTCTTGGGTAGTAAGTGGACGTGGTGAGCTTCACTTATCAATCCTAATCGAGAACTTACGCCGTGAAGGGTTTGAACTTCAAGTATCTAAACCAGAAGTAATTATTCGTAACATTGATGGAGTTGACTGCGAACCAGTTGAGCGTGTTCAAGTTGATGTACCAGATGAAAGTGTTGGTGCAGTAATTGAATCGTTAGGTCAACGAAAAGGTGATATGATCGATATGCAAGCTGATGGTAATGGTCAAACTCGTCTTATCTTCAACGTTCCAGCACGTGGACTTATCGGATATTCTACAGAATTCATGTCTATGACTAAAGGATATGGTATTATTAACCACACATTCGATTCTTACCAACCAATGCAAAAAGGACGTGTTGGTGGACGTCGTAATGGAGTGCTAGTAGCATTAGAAAACGGTCAAGCTACAGCATACTCTATTTCAAGTTTAGAAGATCGTGGAACAGTATTTATTGAACCAGGTACTGATGTATATGGTGGTATGATTGTTGGAGAAAATAGCCGTGAGAATGACTTAACAGTAAACATTACTAAAGCTAAAGCTCAAACAAACGTACGTTCTTCTACTAAGGATCAAACAGTAACACTTAAAAAAGCTCGTATTATGACTTTAGAAGAAAGTCTTGAATACTTAAGTGATGATGAATACTTAGAGGTAACACCAGAGTCAATTCGTCTACGTAAGAAAGAATTAGATAAAGCAGCTCGTGAAAAAGCGGCTCGTAAAGCTAAATATTCAGAAGAGTAGAAGTTAAAGAAACTTTCGAAGTAGGTAACTATTTCGAAAGTTTTTTTTGTAAAGAAAAATTATTGTATATTTATAGAAAAAATGTATTAATTTATGGAGATTTAAATTAATTATTTTAATAGAATCTTTATGTTTTAAAATATAATTATTTTTCTTTATTTAATTTTAATGTAGATTAACTCTGTATATGATGATATAATATGTATTAGAGATAACTCTATAAAAATATTATAAAAACTAAGGGGGCATAATTATGTCAAAAAAATATGATGTTGTTATAAAATCTACAGGAATGGGTAGTGGGGAACAAGAATTAAGTGATAACCTTATGAAAGGTTTCATTCACACACTAGCTCAAAAAGAGCATTTACCAGCACATATTATATTTTATGGTGAAGGGGTAAAATATACAGCTAAAGGATCTGAAGCGCTTGAAGATTTGAGCGATTTAGAATCTAGAGGTGTTAAAATACTTTCATGTGGAATTTGTGTAGACTATTATGATTTGACAGATTATTTAAAAGTTGGTGGACTTACAACTATGTCAGAAGTAATTGATATTTTATCAAATAGTGAACTAGTTGTTGAACCATAGTATTATTTTAAAGGCTAGAACAAATTCTCTAGCCTTTTTTAATGGAGGTATTAAGTATGGATGGGAATTTGTTTAAACCTTTTACTACAACGTTAATAGGTAGTTTACCTAGGTCTAGAGAATTATTACTACTAAAAGAGAGTTGTAATAAAAGTGAAAAATATACCGAAGTATATTTACAAAAGTACATTGAAGAAACTAATAAAGTAATTTCTTTTCAAAAAAAATGTGGAATAGAGGTTATTGTTAGTGGTGAGCTGAATCGAGATAATTATATGAGTTATATAGGAGAGGTTGTTGATGGTGTTAAACTACTAACGCTAGAGGAATTGAAAGAATTAACTGGAAATAATGAAAACTTTAGTAAGAGTTTGGAAGAAATGGATGCTTCAGATAATAGTATGAATAGTCCTATTTGTTTTGAAAAAATAAATACAGAAGCTAGATTGAATATAAAAGAAGTGGAAGTGCTTAAGGATAGTTCGGTAGATCATTACAAATGTACATTACCAAGTCCATATCTACTAACTAGATCAATGTGGTTAAAAGAAATTACAGGAAATTCATACGATAGTAGAAATGAATTAGGAGAAGATGTAGTAAAACTTTTACGTCATGAAATTAAAGAATTAGTAAAAGAAGGAGTAAAGATTATCCAGATAGATGAACCGATATTGTCAGAAGTCGTCTTTACTAATTCTAAATCAGATAATTCCTTTTACTGAGGTGCTTTATCGGAAAAAGTCAAGGTTGACAAAGAGTTAAAGTTTGCTAAAAATTTATTAATAGAAGTGTTAGATGAAATAAATTCTCATGACGATGTTATGAGTATTATGCATGTATGTAGAGGGAACTGGACAAAAGATGAAAATGTATTACTTGAAGGGGAATATGATAAACTTGGAAAATTTTTCGATTCTCTTAAAGTAGATATGCTGGCATTAGAATTTTCAACGCCTCGAGCAGGAGAAGTGGAAAAATTGTTTTATAATAATTTTCTAGATACAAAAATCATTTTAGGTTTTGGATGTATAAATCCAAGAAGTGATAGAGTTGAAACAGTTGATGAGATTGTAAGAAATGTAGAAAAAGTATTAGAATTCTTGCCACCTGAAAATATATGGCTAAATCCTGACTGTGGATTCGCTACATTTTCTAAAAGACCGTTAAATCCATATCCTATAATTCAAAAAAAATTAGAAAATATGGTAGAGGCTTCAAGAGTTTTACGAGAAAAATATTGCAAATAATAATTGAATCCCAAGATATTGAATCCTTGGGATTTAATTATTATTAATTTTTAATTTCTAAGTTACCATCTTTTAAAGAGATATTATCTCCTTCTTTAACTTTTTCATATTGTTCTTTAGTAACAGAAACATATTTTGTTTCACCGTTTTTAGTCTTAATTTCCAACATATATACAGGAACTTTTGAATCTTTTACATTATCTACTAATTCTTTTTGTTGATCACTAGCATGGATGTGATTATGTGAAGTCGCTGAATTAAATAATGTATACCATAGTAACATATTAGTAATGCTGCTTCCTGAGAAGAAACCACTACTTCTATAATTATTATTTATATAATCTGTATATTGTTTTTTATATCCTTGATTATTGTAGCTATTATAATCTTTATTATATGAGCCACCTGAGTTTTTTGTAAAGTTTTTTGTAGAACTTGTACGTGGCTTACTGCTTGCTGTAGAACTACTAGGTTTTGAACTTGAGTTAGTGCTTGATGGTTTAGATGTACTAGGTTTAGAACTAGGTCTTGGAGCACTTGGTCTTGCTGATGTTCCTTTAGCCTCAATTAGATTAACACTCGATGCACTAATTGTAGAGAAAATTAATGCAGAAGTAAGAAATACACTTGTAATTTTTTTTATAGTATTATTTTTCATAGTATTATCCTTTCACAAAATTAATTGTTTTCAGTACTACGCTTAGCAATGACAGTTCCCTCAATATTTTCTTGAGATCCTGCTTCATTTTTTACTGTATTTTCTATATTAGTTTTGTCATCTACTTTATTATCATCAGTAGAATTGTTATTAAAGTAATAATATAGACCAAAACCAATAATTGTAATTGTTAGTAAAGTAAGAAATATTTTTAAAAATCTAGCCATACTAGAATCCTCCTAATACGTAACCTTTCATATCTAATGCGCGTTTTAGTCTATCGTATTCAGAAGCTGGGACTTCCAGTTCATCACCATTTACTTGAGTAATAGTCGCGTATTCAGCATTTAGCTCTTTCCAAATATCAACGATATTATTTAAGTTAATTAATCCACGATTTCCATCGATTAGAGTAATTTCAAACCAATTCATAAAATTACCTCCTTTATTATTATAATTAAATTATATCATAGTTTTTAAGAAAATAATAGTAAAGTAAAAATTGTTGAGTATTTTAAAATAAATTTTAGAGAATAAGCTATGATACTTATAATTAAAATTAATGTATAATTTTAGAAAATTTGATATAATTAAATAAAGAATAATTTTTAGTGAGGACAGAATGATGAAAATATCTGTGATAGGTTCGGGAAGTTGGGGAACTGCTTTATCTCAAGCAGTAGTAGATAATGGTCATGAATTGCGCTTATATTCGCGAAGTGAAAAAACAAGGGATGAAATAAATGAAAATCATACAAATAGTAGGTATTTAAAAAATGCTGTTTTACCAGAAGAGATCGTGGCAACGAGTAATTTAAAAGAAGCTGTCGAATTTGCAGATGTAATAGTTATAGCTGTTCCTACTAAAGTGATGAGGGATGTGGCAAGGGATATAAATAATTATTTAGATAGCCCTAAGTTTATTATCCATGTATCTAAAGGGTTAGAGATGGAAACTAATAAGAGAATGTCAGAAGTTATAGCTGATGAGATTGATGGGGATAAGTTAAAAGGTGTTGGTGTACTTAGTGGACCTTCTCATGCAGAGGAATTAATTTTAAGAAATCCTACGGTGGTTGCTATTGCATCTAAAAACGAAGAATTAAATAAAGTGGCTCAGGATATTTTCCACAATAAATACTTTAGAATTTATGTTAATAAAGACATAGTGGGTGTCGAAGTAGGTGGAGCTCTTAAAAATATAATTGCACTTGGTTGTGGTATGATTGATGGAATGTCTTATGGAGATAATGCAAAAGCAGCATTATTAACTCGTGGATTAATCGAAATAACACGATTAGGCAAGAAGCTAGGTGCTGATGAAATGACTTTTTTAGGTCTAGGTGGAATAGGTGATTTAGTAGTAACCTGTACATCTAAACATTCAAGAAACTATAATTGTGGTTATTTAATTGGTCAAGGCTATACTCTTGATGAAGCTATAGAAAAACTGGATATGGTAGCTGAAGGAGTAAGAACAACAAAAGTTTGCTATTTCTTATCAAAGGAATATGATGTTTATATGCCAATCACTGAGAATATATATAAAGTTTTATATGAAGGCTTAAGTATTAAAGATTGTGTTAACAATTTAATGAATAAAATGGCGGCTGAAGAATTAAACAAATTTGAATAAAATGAGTTTACGTATTATAAATTAAACTATAAAAATCAAAATTAATAATAAAAATATAGAAAAAATACTAAAAAACTTTAAAATTCGTTAATAAAACCTTGATTATTAGCGATTTATGTGGTAATATTTAATAAGTGAAACGGTAGAACCGTTACTCAATAATGGAGGTAAAGAATTAATGAACAAATCAGAATTAATTTCAAAAGTTGCTGAGAAATCAGGACTACAAAAAAAACAAGCAACTGCAGCTATCGAAGCATTCGTAGAAACAGTTGAAGAAACTTTAGCTAAAGGTGAAAAAATCCAAATTATTGGATTTGGTAACTTTGAAGTTAGAGAAAGAGCTGCTCGTAAAGGACGCAACCCTCAAACTAACGAAGTTATTGAAATCGCTGCAAGCAAAGTTCCTGCTTTCAAAGCTGGTAAAGCTCTTAAAGACGCAGTTAAATAATAACAATTTAATTCAAAAAAGAGGAGTTACTACTTAGTAGCTCTTTTTTTATAAAAATGGAGGATAGTTTTGAAAAATAAAGAACAATCACAAGAACTTATAAAAACACTATTAGAAAATATTGGAGAAGATACATCTAGAGCTGGATTACTAGATACACCAAAAAGATGTGTAAAAATGTATGAAGAGTTATTATCTAAAACAAATGTAGATCCGAAAGAGGAAATTAATACGTTTTTTGAATCAGATAATGACGAGCCCATTTTAGTAAAGGACATTCAGTTCTATTCTCTATGTGAACACCATATGTTACCGTTCTATGGAGTATGTCATATAGCTTACGTTCCAAATAATAAGAAAATAACAGGGCTTAGTAAATTAGCTCGTCTTGTAGAGAGTGCTAGTCGCAGACTTCAAATTCAAGAAGATATGACACTTATGTTAGTGAATGCAATCGAAGAACAACTACAACCAAAAGGTGTGTATGTAATTATTGAAGCTGAGCATATGTGTATGGCTATGCGTGGAATTAAGAAAATTGGATCAAAAACAGTGACTAGTAAGAAAACTGGTATTTTCTTAGAAGATACAGAATTAGTTAAGGACATTCAATATAAAATTAAGTTATAGTATTAACAGGAGTAGATTATGAAAGAAAGTAGCTATATTATTATTAGAGCTGAAGTTGATAATGTAAGAGTAATTACGAAAAAGACGAATAATGAAGAAGCTCTAGAGATACTAAATAAGGGAGAAGTTATTATTCTAAATATTTTTGATAATATCGTAAACTTTAAAGTACAGGGAAGAGCGAGAATAGTATCAAATTTAGATCAAGTAATTTCAGAATAAAATTTAGAACCTACACAGGCTAAGAGTAGCTTGTGTAGGTTTTTTTAAAAAATATAGTGAAACTATTGTAAAGAGAAGAAATGTTATATATAATAGATTATGATAATACTGAAATACATTTTAAAAGGGGAACTATGGTACTTGAAAATAAACTAGGTATAACAGAAAGCTCTGTTTTAGCACGTGAAGAAGAACGTCTTAGTAAGAAAAAAGCTATTAAATTATTTACAGATGAGTTACTAAAAAATAAAGAAGTAGGTAAATTCTCTACCTTAGCCTTTATACATAAATGTTTATTTGAAGAAATCTATGATTTTGCAGGAAAAGTAAGAAATGTTAATATAGAAAAAGGGGATTTCGTTTTGCTTCAGTTATGTTTTTAGATTCGTCTTTAAATCATATCGATGAAATGTCACAAGGAACTTTTGAAGAGATAGTAGAAAAATATGTTGAAATGAATATCGCTCATCCATTTCGTGAAGGTAATGGTCGAGCTGCACGATTGTGGTTAGATCATATACTAAAGAATAAAATTCAAAAGGTAATTGATTGGAATAAGATTGATAGAGAGGATTATTTATTAGTAATGTAACGCAGTTCAATTAGAGATATAGAAATTAAACATGTATTAAGAGCTGCACTTATAAGTGAAATTAATGATATGGAGATTTATATGAAGGGGCTTGATGTAAGTTATTATTATGAAGGCTATATAGTTTATAATTCTAAAGATTTATTTTAAAATCAAAATAAAAAAGTTCGCAGAAATTTTTCTGCGAACTTTTTTATTATACTAGAATAGTAATTTATCTGCTCCACCAAGTTTGTAGTCTAGAGCTGACATAGCAAGTACGTTAATGAAGTGCCATGGACGGTCAAATTCTGGTTGGAAGAATATATCAGCAAGTGCTAATTGTTCTAATGTCCACTCTGATGCGATAGCTATAGATAAAGCTGCGATAGCACTAGATACGTCATATTTAGACATTAATTGAGCTCCTAGAACTCTGTGCGTATCTTCATCGAAGTAGATTTTCATGTGAACCAGATTGTTTTCTTTTCTCATGAAGTCTGGGTAAATTCTTTCTTCTACATATTTAGAAGCTACTTTACCATCGTATAGGTAAACACCGTTTTGAGATAATCCAGTACTTACGAATTTGTAATCAAAGAATGATAATGCTGAAGTACCATTTACCGCAGGCATTTTAGTTTTAGTACCCATAGCGTTTAATGCAGCAACTACACCTTGACGACGAGCTAAAGTAGCAAGAGCTATTGGTAATTCTCCGCGAGTTGGAGCGTATGGAAGAAGAGTAGAGTCCCCACCAGCATATACATCTTTAGCAGATGTTTCTAAGTATTCGTTAGTAACAACAAAACCACGTTCTGTCATTTCCAATTCTTCATTTAACCAAGATGCATCTGGACGAACACCTACAGAAACAATAACAGTATCAGCTTCGTATTCACCTTTGTCAGTTACAACAGATGTAACTTTTCCATTTTCACCTTTGAATGAAAGAACTTTTTCTCCACCACGAACTTTAAGGTTGTGTTTAGCCCCTTCTTCTGTAAGGATATCAGTAAGTTCTTGGTCTAAGTATGTATTTAAGATTCTTGGTGCGAAGTCAACGATTGTTACATCTATACCGTGTTTTGCATAAGATTCTGCAACTTCAAGACCGATGTATCCACCACCAACTACAACAGCTTTTTTACTGTTTTGCATACAATCGTATACAGCTTGAGTGTCTTCAGGACCACGGAAAGTGTGGATATTTTCTAATTCAATTCCTTCAAATGGAGGTTTAACGGCAACTCCACCAGGACTTAATAGTAATTTATCGTAAGATTGTTTTTCTTCACCAGCCGGTGTTTTAACAACAACATATTTTTCTTTTGAGTTTAATCCTACAACATCGCTATTGCAGTGGATGTTAATACCTTGTGAACGGTAAGACTCCTCTGTTGCAAAGTGTAGTTCAGATAACGCTTTAGATGTCCCATCTAAATAAGATTGGCTACCTCAGCCCATAAATGATGCCCCAGCGCCTCTTTCGTATAAGTGAATTTCAGCGTTAGGTTCGTTTTTTAAAATAGTTTGAACAGCTTCATAACCGAAGTGAGATGTTCCAACAACTACATATTTCATATATTTTCCTCCTGATTAATATTTTTTAATATTTGAATTTTTCTCGTATAATTACTATCATATTATTATACAAACAGTATTATAACATATATTGCTAAAATATAAAAATAATATGTTTGAAAAAATGATAAGAAGAGCGTTGTTATCGTTTTATTAGGTGAGAAAATATGTTCCTTATTATAAACAATTTTGTGAAATATTTATTTTTTAAAATTAGGAAAAAGATAGTTGCAGACAACTACATAAGTATAAAATTATATGATTTGACTTTTTTTGACGTTTATTTTATTATATAGTCAGTGTATAATATAAAGTAAATAAAGATAAAAATAAAAGAGGTTAGAAATATGATTAAACCATTATTCGACAATGTTTTATTAAAAAAAGTAGAAGAAGAGAAAGCAACAACTAGTGGAATAGTATTAGCTTCAAAAGAAGAAGCTTCAAATATTGCAATAGTAGTTGCTTTAGGAGAAAGTTGCTTATTATCTAAAGATAATGAAGGTGAATTAACTGCTGGAAGTAAAGTAGTATTTTCAGATAAATATAAAAAAGTAAGTTTTAAAAACGAAGAATATTTCTTAGTAAATGAAGAAGAAGTTCTTGCTGTTATTGAAGAATAGGAGGAAACATGGTAAAAGAATTAAAATTTTCAGAAGATGCTCGCCAATCTATGAAAGTTGGTGTAGATAAATTGGCAAATGCTGTAAAAATAACATTAGGACCAAAAGGAAGAAATGTGGTATTAGATAGGAAATTTGGATCACCACTAATAACAAATGATGGTGTATCTATTGCAAAGGAAATAGAATTAGAAGACCCTTATGAAAATATGGGGGCAAAATTAGTGGCTGAAGTTGCTAATAAAACGAATGAAATAGCAGGAGATGGTACAACTACTGCAACTATTCTAGCTCAAGCTATGATAACGGAAGGCTTAAAAAATGTTACAAGTGGAGCTAACCCTATAGGTATAAGAAAAGGTATGGAAAGAGCGGTAAAAGTTGCAGTAGAACGTCTTCGTGAGATTAGTGTAACAGTAGATTCTAAAGATAAAATAGCACAAGTAGGAGCTATTTCAGCCGCTGATGAAGAAATTGGAAAGTTTATTTCAGAAGCAATGGATAAAGTAGGTAATGATGGTGTCATTACTATTGAAGAATCTCAAGCATTAGATACTACTTTAGAAGTCGTAGAAGGGATGCAGTTTGATAGAGGATATCTATCACCATATATGGTAAGTGATACAGAAAAAATGGTTGCGGACTTGGATAATCCCTATGTTCTTGTCACTGATAAAAAAATTAGTGCAGTTCAAGAGATTTTACCTGTATTAGAAGAAGTAGTGGCTGCAGCAAAACCATTGTTGATTATTGCTGATGATGTTGAACAAGAAGCTGTTGCTACACTTGTTGTTAATAAACTTCGCGGTACATTTAATGTTGTAGCTGTAAAAGCTCCTGGATTTGGAGAAAGAAGAAAAGCAATTTTAGAAGATATAGCTATTCTAACAGGTGGAACACTTATTACCGATGACTTAGGTTTAGAATTGAAAGATGCTAATATTGCAATGTTAGGTAAAGCTTCTAAAGTTAATGTTACTAAAGATAATACTGTTATTGTTGGTGGTAAAGGTGATAAAGAAAAAATCGAAACTAGAGCACAACAAATTAAAGCACTTTATGCAGAATCAAGTTCTGAATTTGACCGCGAAAAATTACAGGAAAGATTAGCTAAATTATCAGGTGGAGTTGCTGTAATTAAAGTTGGTGCAGCAACAGAAACTGAATTAAAAGAAAGAAAACTAAGAATTGAAGATGCTCTAAACTCAACTAGAGCTGCAGTAGAAGAAGGTATAGTTCCTGGTGGTGGAACAGCACTTGTTCAAGTAATTTCTGAGGTTGAAAAATTAGAAGCAACCGGTGATGAACAAACTGGAATTAATATTATTAAAAAGGCACTTGAAGCTCCAGTTCGACAAATAGCAGAAAATGCTGGCTTAGAAAGTAGTGTTATTGTAGCTAAACTAAAAGAAGTAGAAGTAGGGTATGGATTCAACGCTGCTACTGAAGAATGGGTTGATATGATTAAAGTAGGTATAGTTGATCCGACAAAAGTTACTCGTTCTGCTTTGCAAAATGCGTCAAGTGTATCAAGTTTATTCTTGTCTACAGAAGCTGTGGTAGCTGATGTTTCAAAAGATGAACCTATGCAACCACAAATGCCAATGATGTAGAAAAAATTAGGTAAGACAAAATATTTGAATATTATTTTGTGATATTATAAAATAAATTTATAAGTTTTAAAGGAGATTGAAACAATGAGAGAAATCACAGATAAAGAATTTTTTGAACTATCAAAAACTGATAGTGTAAAAGTATTTGACTTTTGGGCACCATGGTGTGGTCCATGTAAAATGTTAGCGCCAGTTTTAGAAGAAGTTTCTAATGAATTAACTAATATTGAATTCTACAAAGTTAATGTTGATGAAAATCAAGAAGCTGCTGGTGAATTTGGAATTATGTCAATTCCTACGCTACTAATCATGAAAAATGGAGAAGTACTAGAAGAAAAAACTGGATACCAACCAAAAGAAGCATTAGTAGAATTATTATCAAAATACTAATACGTAAAAAGGCTATAGACTTGATTTCTATAGCCTTTTTTATGTCATAAAAAACAAGGATGAACTTGAATTTGAGTTCATCCTTATTTTTTGTATTTAATAATTTTTTAAATATTGCTCAATTTCCCAATCGGTAACTTGAGTTCTAAATGAATCCCATTCTATTGACTTAGCTTCGATAAAGTTATAGAAAATGTGATCTCCAAGTGCTTCTTTCATAATAGGAGAAACTGATAATTCTTTTAGAGCAGTATAAAGTGTTGAAGGTAGTTCGTCAATACCATTTGCAACTCTTTCTTCTCGAGTCATAACATAAATATTACTTCTTACTTCAGCTGCTGGAGTTAATTTATTTTCGATTCCATCTAAACCTGCTGCTAAGATAGTTGACATAGCTAAATATGGATTCGCAGCTGGATCTACAGAGCGAACTTCTACACGAGTAGATTTACCACGAGCTGCAGGGATACGTACTAGAGGAGAGCGATTAGAAGTAGACCATGCTACATAACATGGAGCTTCATACCCTGGAACTAGACGTTTATACGAGTTAACTGTTGGATTACATATAGCAGTAAAACTACGAGCATGTTTTAAAATTCCGGCGATGAATTGAGAGGCAACTTCACTTAAACCATTTTCGCTATTTTCATCGTAGAAGCTATTTTCACCCTTACTGAAAAGTGATACGTTACAGTGCATTCCTGATCCGTTGATACCGAATATTGGTTTTGGCATAAATGTTGCATGAAGACCATGCTTACGTGCTATAGTTTTAACGATTAGTTTAAAAGTTTGAATATTATCGCAAGCTGTAATAACATCGTCATATTTAAAGTCAATTTCATGTTGACCTGGAGCAACTTCGTGATGACTTGCTTCAATATCGAATCCAAGGCGTTCTAATTCAAGTACGATATCACGACGTACGTTTTCACCTAAGTCGACAGGAGCAAGGTCAAAATAACCACCGTTATCATTCAATTCTAAACTAGGTTCACCATTTTCTTTAAGTCTAAATAAGAAAAATTCAGGTTCAGGACCTAGATTTAGTGTGTCAAAACCTAGATTATTCATTCTTTCAAGAGTACGTTTTAAATTACCACGAGGATCACCAGCAAATGGTTTTCTATCAACAGTGTATACGTCACAGATGAAACGAGCAACTTTTCCGTATTCGCTGTCCCATGAGAATACTAAAAATGTATTTAAGTCTGGGTAAAGATACATATCGCTTTCTTCAATTCGCACAAAACCTTCAATTGATGAACCGTCAAACATCATATTATTATCTAATACTTTATCAATTTGACTAACAGGAACTTCTACATTCTTTATTGTTCCTGTAATATCGGTAAATTGTAATCGAATATATTTAACATTTTCTTCTTTAATTGTTTTAAGAATCTCTTCTCTAGTAATAGTTTTAGCCATGTCGTCTCCTTATTATTGTAAAAAAATCTAACATTAAAATTTATTTTTTTTATTGTTATAAAATCTAGATAAATCACCACGTCCAATAGAGCGTTCTCTAGGTAAACCGTTAGGTCCGGCAAATATATCGTTATGAATAATTTGTCTAATCTGTGTTGTTTCGGCAGAGACTTCTTTTTGGTTAATGATTTCATCGATAGCTTTTAGGCTGAAGCCTTTTGTAAGTAGATCTTTAATTGTTAATAGTTTATCGATGTCATTGAATGAAAAAAGCCTGGTATTACCCTCTGTACGTTTTGGGCTAAAGAGTTTTTTTTCTTCGTAATATCTTATTTGTCTTGCTGTGAGTTGGGTAATTTTAGTAACTACACTTATAGAAAAAACTGGAAGATTTTTTTGTAATTCTTTGAATCCCATAGTTGTACCTCTCTCATTAGATTTTGTGAAATAAAAATATTTTATATCTATATAGTATAATAACAAAAATAATAGAGAAAATAAAGTTTATGTTAGAAAATCTTACATCATATAAAGTGTATCAATTTGATGTAAATTTATTGGATTTTTTATAATTATATTATGAAACTATGTTTAAATTTTTTTAAAATCATGATAAAATAATAGTTAATATAAAAAAAGAAAGGATGATAGTATGGCGATATTTTTATCTGTTGTTGTTTTTGTTATTACATTTGTACTTTTATTAGGTTCGTACATAGTACTGGTAGCTAACAACAAAATAAAAAGAAGACGTATGGATAAAGTATTGAAATTGGTGGCTGCATACAGTCTAGTTGCTGCATTAGTGTATTGCTATCAATATTTATACTTATAAAAAATACAATTAAATAAAAGATTTGGATGTGAAAATTTTGAAAAAAGATTCCTTGTTTAAAGGGACTGCAATGCTTAGCATAAGTTTGATTTTGACAAAGATTTTAGGAGCTGTGTATCTTATTCCATTTTACCAAATAATAGGTGGAGAAGAACAAATGGCGCTTTTCAATTATGGATATAGTTATTATGCGACTATTTTGGAAATATCCGGAGCGGGAACACCTCTAGCAATTGCAAAATTAGTTTCTAAATATAATGCGATAGGAGCTTATAGTGTTAGTAGAAGGATTTATAAGTTAGGGTCATGGTTATTAGTTGTGATGGGGATTTTAGGATTTTGTATTTTATTTTTTGGTTCTGGTATCATTTCAGAGCAAATTTTAATAAGTAATCAACAAAAATTCACCCCACAAGAAGGAGCATTAGTTTTAAAAAGTTTAAGTTTTGGAATTCCATTAGTTTTAGTTTCAGCTGGAATTAGAGGACTGTTTCAAGGTCATGAGATAATGTTACCATCTGCACTAAGTCAATTTATAGAGCAAGTGGCTCGTATTGCGTTTATGCTTGGCGCTACGTATTTTATAATGAGAATTTTAGGATATGGAGTAGTTGAAGGAAATGTTAGTGCAACGTTTGCTGCAGCAGTAGGTGCTGTATTTTCTTTAATTATACTTTTCTTTTTTTACACAAAGTTTAAAGGTAATTTAGATTTTAGTATAGAAAAAGATGAGGTTGAATTGAATATTTCGACATCTAGTTTAGTAAAGGAATTCTTCTCTGTTTCAATTCCGTTTATTTTTATAGTAGGATTATTTCCGATATTAAATATAATTGACCAGCATAATTTTATACACGGCATGACTCAGATTGGAAAAGCAGACATCGTAGATGGAAGATTTTCAGCTTTGCAACTTGTTAATAAGGTTGTTATGATAGCAGTTGCTATAGCACCGGCATTTTCTAGTACTTTTTTACCATCTATTACGAGGTTATTTGCTCAAGGGGATAAGGTTACCGTTAGTAGTCAAATTAATAAAGTTATATTATCGTTAATGATGATTGTACTTCCTGCATTAGTAGGAATGTATGTCTTAGCCGATCCTATATATTCTACGTTTTATAGTAGAAGTTCAATTAACGCAGATTTGTTGAGGTTCTATTTACCTCTAGCAGTTTTATATTCTGTATATAGTTTAACTAGTATTATAATGCAGGCTGTAAATAAACAGTTACTAAATCTTATTGCAATCTCTATTGGTCTAGTTGTTAAATATTTAACAATTACTCCATTTGTAATAGCATTTGAAACTAATGGTGTTATTTTTTCTTCTATAGCAACATATGTTGTAATGATAGTGATTAACTTGTTTATTATAAATAGAGAAGTTAAATTAAAAATTGTTGAATTTTTATCAAGGTTAATGATATTGTTAAGTAGTTGTTTCATTATGTTTATTGCGGTGGCGGCTGTATATGAATCAATAGCTTCTAATTTTGTTATTGAATCGAAAATTTCAAGTATGACATTGATTTCAATATGTGCAATTTTTGGAATATTAATTTATTTCTTTAGTATAAGTAAAATGAAATTTGATAAATACTTATTTGGTAGAAAAATAACGTTATCATCTTTAAGAAGATTAAGGAGATAAGTATAGTGAGATTGGATAAATTTATTAGTGCTACGACAACGTTAAGTAGAGCAGAAGCGAAAAAAATTATTAAAAAGGGAATATTAATTAATAATATTTTAGTAAAAAGCCCTGATTATAAGATTGATGAAATTAATGATCAGGTTATAGTAAATGGAAATAGGTTATTTTATCAAAAATATGTTTATATAATGATGAATAAACCACAAAATGTTATATCAGCTACGGAAGATGCGATTGACAAAACTGTAGTTGATTTATTAGAAGAAAAAGATCGCATATATAAAGTTTTTCCTGTAGGTAGGCTTGATAAGGATACTGAGGGACTGATGTTGCTGACAAATGATGGGGAACTCGCCCATAAATTAATTTCTCCTAAGAAGGATGTAGAGAAAAAATACTATGTCGAAGTAAGCGGAGAATTAAAAGAAGAGCATCTTGAATTAGTGAAAGATGGGCTTGTTATAGATGAGGGTTATAAGTGTAAGAGCGCACGATTAGAAATACTTGAATCTTCTAAGGTGAAAAGTATTGCGAATATTTATATTACCGAAGGCAAGTTTCATCAAGTTAAGAGAATGATGAAGGCTCTTGGTACAACAGTAACATATTTAAAAAGATTATCTATAGGAACATTAGAGTTGGATAAGACTCTAAAATTAGGTGAATATAGATATTTAACAGATAAGGAAATAAAAAATTTAAATAAATAAAATTAATGGAGGGATATATCATGGATATCAATTTTAAACAAGAAGTGTTAAATTACAAGGAGGACTTACTAAAAGACCTTTTTGATTTATTAAGAGTAAGATCAATTTTAGGTACTGATATAACTGACGAAACACCTTTCGGTAGAGGACCTAAAGAAGCTTTAGATTTAATTTTATCTTTTGGAGAACGTGATGGCTATAAAACTAAGTTAGTAGAAAATAAAGCTGGTCACATTGAAGTAGGAGAGGGAGAAGAACTATTTGGTATTCTTGGGCATGTAGATGTGGTACCAGTTGTTGAAGCAGATTGGATTAGTCATCCGTTTAAACCTGAAGTGAGAGATGGAAAAATTTATGCTCGTGGATCACTTGATGATAAAGGACCAACAATGGCAGCATATTACGCTGTTAAACTTTTAGATAAACTAGGAGTTAAATGGAATAAACGTGTTCGTTTAATTATTGGTAGTGATGAAGAAACAGGATTTAGATGTGTTGAATCATATTTTAAACACGAAGAACAACCTGCTTTAGGGTTCACACCAGACGCAATGTTCCCTCTTGTATATGCTGAGAAAGCACGTACTACATTCGATCATAAGTTGATTTTTGTTGAAGATTCTGAATTATATGATTACAAACTTGTTAAATTTAATGGTGGGCAAGTACTTAATATGGTAATTGCCAGTGCTGAAGCGGAATTAGCTGGCGAAGTAGCAGGTATTAAGGAAAAATTCGAAAAATTCTTAAGTCAAGAGAAATTAGAAGGTGAGGTTAATGTAGCAGAAACTATTAAGTTAACTCTAAAAGGGAAAGCGGCCCATGGTTCTACACCACAATTTGGGATAAACGGTGCTACAAAATTAGCAGAATTTTTAAGTACATTAGGATTAGATGTTAATGGTAAAAACTTTGTAGATTACATCGTAGAAAAACTTGCTAATGATCCATTCGGTACAAAATTAGGAATCGACTACTCTGATGATGAAATGGGAGCTGCAACATACAACTATGGAATTTTAAATTACAACTTAGAAGAAAAACTAGCTGTGATTTCAACAGACTGTCGTCATCCTAAAAAATTCAGTTTAGTAGAAAGATTAAGTAGTGTGAAGGTAGACAATATTAATATTGAAGTTACTAGTACTAAAGAAGCGCACTATGTACCAAAAGATGATGAATTAGTTACTACATTAATGGATGTATATAGAAAATACACAGGTGATATGAAAAATGATGCATTTGTATTAGGTGGAGGAACTTATGCCCGCTGCCTTAAAAAAGGTGTTGCATTTGGACTTTTATTTCCAGGGAAACAAGATACAATGCACCAAGCTAATGAATTTTTAGAAATAGAAGACTTATTATTGGCAACTGCAATTTATGCAGAAGGAATTTATAAACTTTGTTGCGAATAAAATATTTATAAAAATATTTATTTGATATAATTTTTATTATAATTAAAAATTGATGAATAAAGAATCTCAAAGATATTTGATGGTGTTTAGAAAATAAAATTAGAATATCTTTGAGATTTTTAATTTTTTTTATAAAATACTATCTTGAAAAAAATGGTTAAAGATTGTAAAATATATAGTGCATTGTAATTTTAAAAAGAGATTGAAGAAAGGAGCAGTATTGAATATGTCTAAAGAATATTATCAGATGGGCTGGACTTTAGATGATACATATAAAGAAGATTATTTTTGTTCAAGGGATAATCAGCGCTATTTTATTAAAAAGAATACTACTCCTATGATTGCAACTCTTTCGGCAGAAGGAATTGTGCCTAGATTAAGATGGACTAAGCGTATCAGTAACGGAGATGTATTAATAGCTCAAGATTTTGAAAATGGTAGAACGTTGAATACAGAAGATATGACTGATGAGCGTATTCCTGAAATTTTAAAAAAGGTTCATGGATCAATTAAATTAAAAAAAATCATGAAAGCTCAAGGTTATAATGAAGAAACAGCGGTAAGTTCACTTAGAAATTTGAAATCTATAATAACAGATGAACTTTGGAAAAACAGTAATATAGTAGATGCCCTTAATTATCTAGAAAATTGTTTACCTGATGACGATGTGGAGTACACGCCTTGTCATACAGACTTACATAAAGATAATTGGTTGCTTTCTGATCAAGGGAAATTATTTTTAGTAGATTGGGAGCATTCAATACTTTGTGATCCCGCGATTGATATTTCTTTTGTATTATATCGATATATTCCTCAGTCAGATTGGAACGAATGGTTGGAAATATATGGTCAAAAGCCAACAATAAAATATAGAAATAGATTAAAATGGTATATAACTTTACAATCAATGATTATGATTGTATGGTATCATGAGAAAAAGCAATTATCTGAGATGAATTCTTGGTTAATCTTTTTGAATAGTGTATTTAACGATTTTATTTAAGCATTAAATAGGAAAAACCTAATTAATGCTTTTATTTTTTTTATAAACGGTGTAAAATAGAATTAGTTACATATTGTTTTCAGCTAGTTTTACACTAAGTGACTAGAGAAAACATTATATTAATAGTAATTGATGGAGTGACAGAATGAGTATAAAAAGTTATAAATTGTATCTAATTGATTTGGATGGCACTATTTATAATGGTGAAAAAAAGATAAAATATGCCAAAGAATTTGTTGATTATTTAAATAAAAATAATATAGATTATTTATTTTTAACTAATAATTCTACAAAACAACCAAGTGAAGTGGTAGAACATTTAAAAAAATTTGATGTTGAAACTACAGAAGAGCATGTTTTCACGTCAAGTGATGCTACCAAAATTTATTTGGAGACAAAAGGATATAAAAACTTATATATTATAGGAGAAAGTGGATTGAAGAATACTTTAAGTATCTTCAATCATAAGAATACTGAGGAAGATGTTGAGGCTGTAGTAGTTGGACTCGATAGAAAACTTACGTATGATAAACTGGCAATAGCCACCAAAGCTATTCTTAATGGAGCGGAACTTATAGGAACTAATCCTGATACGTTACTTCCTACTGCGCATGGGTTTGTCCCGAGTAATGGAGGACAGGTCAAATATTTAGAATATGCGACTTCGACAATTGCCACATTTATAGGAAAACCTAGTAGAATCATAATGGAGAGTGCTATAAAATTATATAATTATTCAAAAGATCAAATAGTCATGGTAGGAGATAATTATGATACTGATATAATGTCAGGTATTAATAGTGGCATAGATACAATTCATGTTCAAACTGGAGTTACGAGTTTAGAAGATATTGATAAAAAAGAAAAAAAACCAACATATTCAATAGAAAACTTATATCAATTGATTAAATAGTGAGGAGAATAAAAATGATTATAAAAACTGAAGAACAATTACAAAAAATGAAAGAAATAGGTTTTATCTGTGCAACTATAAGAGATGAAATGGTAAAAAAAGCAGTTCCTGGTGTTTCAACAAAAGAACTTGATAATATCGCAAAAGAATTATTTGAAAAATATGGTGCTAAATCAGCTCCGATTACAGAGTATGATTTCCCAGGATATACATGTATTTCATTAAATTATCAGGCTGCTCATGGAATTCCATCAAGCACTAAAATATTAAAAGATGGAGATCTATTAAATATAGATGTATCAGGATGTAAAGATGGATATTATGCTGACACTGGAATCTCTTTTGTTGTCGGTAAGGTCGATGACGAAATGAAGGAGAAAGTTTGTGAAGTTGCTAAAGAAGCTTTTTATGAAGGTATTAAACATGCTATTGCAGGAAGAAAAATAAACCAAATCGGAAAAAATATTCACAAGAAAATAAAAGAGCATAAATTACAAGTTATTGAGAATCTTACAGGTCATGGGATTGGTACATCTCTTCATCAAGAACCACAACATGTATTCAATTACTTTGATCCATGGGACAATTTAATTTTAAAAGATGGTATGTGTTTAGCCGTAGAACCATTCGTTTCTACAAAAGCTAAAACAGTAACAAATACTGATAAAGATGATTGGGAATTGGTTGCCAAGGACGGTTCATATATTGCACAGTATGAGCATACTATAGTAGTTAGAGAAAACCAAGAGCCATTAATTTTAACAAAAATTGATTAAATTTTAGTGAAAAAAGTTGACAAGTTAATAAAAATGTTTTAAGATACTACTTATTAAAAAACTACGGAGAGAAGAAAATGGCAGAAAATTTAGTAATAGTCGAATCTCCTTCCAAAGCAAAAACTATTGAAAAATATCTAGGGAAAAAATATAGAGTAATATCTTCAAAAGGTCATGTAAGAGACCTTCCTAAAAGTAGAATGGGAGTAGAAGTACTAGATAATGGAAATATAGATGTTGATTATATTTCTATAAGAGGGAAGGGTGATGTAATTAAATCTTTAAAAAAAGAGGCTAAAGGAAAAAAAGTTTTCCTAGCATCCGATCCCGATAGAGAAGGAGAAGCAATAGCATGGCATATTGCACACATTTTAGGATTAGATAATAATTCCGATAATAGAATTGTTTTTAATGAAATAACGAAAGATGCTGTAAAAGAAGCAATTAAAAATCCGCGAAAAATTAATACGGATTTGGTGCAATCACAGCAAGCCAGAAGGATTTTAGATAGACTTGTAGGTTATAATATTTCTCCAGTATTATGGAAAAAAGTAAAACCTAAATTATCAGCTGGAAGGGTACAAAATGCAGCATTAAAATTAATAGTCGATAGAGAAGAAGAAATTCAAAAATTTGTACCTCAAGAATATTGGTCAATGCCTATTGATTTTATAAAAGATAGAAAAGTTTTGACTGCTAATTTTTACTCATATAAAGGTGAAAAATTAAAACTTGAAAGTAAAAAAGATGTAGAGAATATAAAAAATGCTATAAAAGGTGATACATTTAAAGTTATCGATGTAACTAAAACTAAGAAAAATAGGAGTACACCTAATGTTTATATTACTTCTACAATGCAACAAGATGCTTCAAGAAAAATAAACTTTAAAACTCGTAAAACTATGAGTGTAGCTCAAGAATTATATGAAGGTATTAATCTGAAAAAATTAGGTGGAGTTACAGGATTAATAACTTACATGAGAACTGACTCAACAAGGGTTTCAGATGAAGCGATAAAAATGGCAAATGAGTATATTCTTAAAAACTTTGGAAAAGAATACTTGGCTACTGCATTTAAAGTGAAAAAAAACAATAAAAATGTTCAAGATGCTCATGAAGGAATTAGACCAACAAATATAGAATTCACACCTGACAGTATTAAAGAATATTTATCTAATGATCAATATAAACTTTATAAACTTATTTGGGAAAGATTTGTTGCTAGTCGTATGAGTGCTGCTGTTTACGAAACGAGTACTACAACATTTGAAAATAATAATGTGGTGTATCGTGGAGCGTATTCTAAATTGCTTTTTAATGGATTTTTATCAGTATTAAAAGAAAAAGAAAAAGTGAAACTTGCACCTGAATTTGAAGTTGGTGAAGATGCGAAAGTAAAAGAGTTAAAAGAAGAACAACACTTTACACAACCTCCAGCTCGATACTCAGAAGCAAAACTTATTGCTGAATTAGAAGAGTTAGGAGTAGGTCGACCATCAACTTACGCAACAATATTAGATACTTTACAAAAAAGATACTATGCAAAACTACAAAATAAAGTTTTCACGCCTACTGAATTAGGAACCCTAGTTAGTAAAATCACAGAACAATATTTCCCTGATATTATCAACACAAAATTCACTGCGAATTTAGAAAGCCAATTAGATGATATAGCTGAAGGTAAGGTTGGTTGGGAAAATACTATATATAATTTCTATACTGATTTTAGAAAAGATGTAGAAAAAGCTGAATCTGAGATGGAAAAGGTTGAAATTAAACAAGAATTTACTGGTGAATCTTGCCCAGAATGCTCATCTCCACTAGTATTTAAATTAGGGAAATTCGGTAAATTTATAGCTTGTTCAAACTTCCCAGATTGTAGGTATACAAATACAATTCAGAAAAAAGTAGGAGTAGTTTGTCCAAAATGTAAAAAACATGAGATTTTAGAGAAAAAATCAAAAAAAGGAAAACTATTCTATGGATGTGAGGGATTCCCTGAATGTGACTTTGTTTCTTGGGATAAACCAATAAATCGTCAATGTCCAAAATGTAATCATCTTTTATATGAAGGGAAAAAAGGGGTTATCTGTGGCGATTGTGATTATAAAGAAGAAATTAAAAAATAATGTAAAAAAGATTTGATAAGTATTTTCAATTATCAAATCTTTTTTAATAAAATTTAAATTTGATTAGGTAATATCTTCAAAACGATAGTAAGTGATTTCATGATTGATATAATTAGTATGTAAGCGGAATACTTATCGTACAATTAAATTTAATTATCAGAAAATTTTATACATTTATCCAACAAAAAATGGAATATTTTTTAAAAATCTATTGACAAAAATTGATAAATATATTATTGTATATAACATACTAAAAAATAAAATTTTCGGAGGAGATGACATGTTGAAATTTTTAAAGAAAAATCCTTATGTTTCAATTGGACTTATGTTATTTGCATTATTCTTTGGAGCTGGTAATTTAATTTTCCCAGCATTCTTAGGACAAAACGCTGGAACAAACTTATCTACAGCGATGATTGGATTTATAATTATGGGGGTAGGATTACCGCTATTAGGAGTTATTGTAATGGGGTACTCAGGAGCTGAGGACTTATTAGATTTATCTAGCAGAGCAGGAAAAGGATTCGGTATTGCTTTTACGACTTTATTATACTTAACAATCGGACCTTTCTTTGCAATTCCTAGAACAGGAACAACAACTTATGAATTAGGTTTATCAAGTTTTGTGGCACCAGAACATACTTTTGTTGCTCAAGCTGTTTTCTTAGCTTTCTTTATGGGATTAACTCTATGGTTAGCTATAAGTCCTAATAAGCTTGTTGATAGAATTGGAACAATCATAACACCTGTCCTATTATTATCAATGGTAGTTTTAATCATTGCTTCATTAGTTAATCCTATGGGATCTGCACAAGAACCTACAAAAGGTTATGCTACTACATCATTAGCATTTACTAATGGATTAATGGAAGGTTATAATACGATGGACGCATTAGCTTCATTAGTATTCGGTATAATTGTAATTAATTCAGTTAAACTTTATGGGGCTAAAACAAAACAAGAAGTATTTAATAATAGTGCAAAATCGGCTGTAATTGCAGCAGTTTTACTAGCATTAGTATATATATTCATTTCTAATATTGGTGCTACATCAGTTTCTGTTTTAGGATTACAAAAAACTGGTGCTGGAGTATTAACAGGTGCAACGACATTCTATTTTGGTAATGTTGGTAAATTATTACTATTTGTTATTGTATTCTTAGCTTGTTTAACTACAAGTGTTGGGTTAGTAACTGCTTGTTCTTCATTCTTTGTAAGACTATATGATAAAATAAACTATAAAACTTATGCAATCGCGTTAACTTTATTCTCATTTGCAGTTGGTAACTACGGTTTAGCAGCAATTATCCAAGGAGCTGTGCCAGTGCTTGTATTATTATATCCATTAACAATGGTATTAATTTTACTTGGATTCTTAAACAATTTCTTTGGAGGAAGAAGAGTGGTTTATACATCTACAGTATTATTTACAGGATTATTTAGTTTATATGCAACAGTAACTTCAACATTCAAACTAGCAGTACCTACAGTTGATAATGTGTTAGCAAAAGTTAATTTCCTTCCTGTTCCTGCAGATTTTGCATGGTTAAATTATGCAGTAGTAGGATTTGTATTAGGAGTTGTGTTAACATTCTTTACAAAAAAAGAAAGTAAATAAATATAAAATGAGTTGGGGCTGACTCAAAAGTCCTAAATTTTAAAAAAAGTGTATATGATAACTCATAGGTGCAGTGGTTTATTGATATCTAAATTCGCTTTATAGAAGATTCTTAGATATCTAATAAACTTTGCGGGAGTGACTCGACAAAATCTTGTTTCTTAGAAATCGCGATTTTTGAGTCACTCCCTTCTTTTTTATATTTTTTGATTATTGTTTTGACATTGAGTTAAAGCAATGGTATTATAGTAAGATGTAGACTTATATTTTTAAAAAAAGAAAATTGATAGAATGATATAATTTTAAGAATTATATTGTTTATTATAGGAGAAATAATGGTTTTAGAATTTAAAGAATATACAAAGAAAATAAAAAAGGATACTATTTTGGAACTAGATTTCAAAGTAGATACTGGCGAAATTTTAACTATTGTGAATAATAGTACAGCTAGTTTAGATGTTTTAAAGGATTCTTTTAGACAAAGAACAAAGTTTAAAGGGGAAATACTTTTCGATAGAGAAAATATAAATAAGCAGACACTGTTATTTTCTAGAGATTTTGGTTTTTATAATGATTTAACATTATTAAGTAATTTAAAAAAAGGGTTGTCTTTATTTAATATTGGGTATGCCGATGAGGAGTTAATAGCGGACTTGGAGTTTTTAAATCTTGATGCATCAGCAAAATATAAAGAATTATTAAGCAATGAAGTTACTAAGTATCATACATTATTTTCAATTCTAGTTGATCAGAATGTACTAATAGTTGATAATACGGAAAAATCTTTAACTTTAGAGGATAAAGAAGCTGTAAGTGATCTGATTTTGGATAAATCAAATAATTCTAATGTAATAATTTTAGATACAATGTTAAATAAACATAATAGTATTGCAGATAAAGTATTAGTAATCTCGGATGGTATTAAATCATATTTTGGTAATCTTGAAGATTTACTAGTATTAAAAACACTAACTGCTATTAATGTATCTAGTCAAGATAATCTTGATGTGATTCTAGAAGGTTATAAATACAGTCTTTATCATGATAATGAAATTGTAGTGAGAGAAGAATTTTTAGAGGAAGTAGTATATGTATTACTAAAAAATAATATAGAAGTATATCAGATTCGTAATTTAGGTGAAAAAATTAAATTGTATGAGGGAGAGGCTGATTTATAATGCTTTTAACTATTGAATTTGGAAAGTTGTTTAGACGTAAATTTAATTATTTATTTTTAGCTATACTTATTCTAATGAACTTTGCCTTTGTTTACAAATTAGATTCACTTTCTGCTTATTTTGATATTTCGATAATAAATACTATCTTTAATATTATTTTAAAGGTGAATTTAGTATTACTTCTTTTCGCAATGGGAATTAATTATATTCATTCATACAGAGAAGATTATATTTCAAAAGTCAATGTTCTTTTAGAAATGAGAAAAAAGAAAAGTATTCGTGATATTTTTGCACTTATAGCAAATTTAATTTATTTTTTAGTTTATTTTGCTATAATAATATCTTGTTTGGTTGGATTTTTATTTCTACGTAAAAGAGTTATTTTTGAAGAATTGAAAACAATACTGATGAATGTACATACATCAGTAGCATATGTTTCAATTTTGATATTATTATTACTATTTGCTAATATTATTTATTTATTAGCTTTAACTTTATTTAACAATACTAACCTAGCAATTTCATTTTCTTTATTATTCTTTATTGGAGGAGATGTCATTGCCAAAATGATTAAAGATAGAGTGGCTATTCCCGTAGAAAGAATTGATAATAGTGTATTGACAATTTTTACGAAGTCATTTAATAATTTAAATCAAAATATAACACTTAGTCTTGGTAATTATTTACCTTTATTATTAAATATGGCTGGTTTAATAATTGTTATTTTAATCGTAAGATTAATGAAAAAGATCATAGGATAGAAGGAGAATTTAATGGATACACAGGTTCTAATTCAATATGTAATAGTATTATTGAGTTTAATACTATTGGAAGGATTACTTTCAGCGGATAATGCTATTGTCTTAGCAGTAATGGTTAGACATTTACCTCTAAAAGATCAAAAACACGCATTGATGTATGGATTAGCTGGAGCATTAATATTTAGAATAATAGCGATTTTCTTAATTACAATACTTGCTCAATATTGGGAAATTCAAGTATTAGGCGGTTTATATTTGGTATATATGGCTGGAGTTCATATTAAAGAATTTTTTGATAAAAGAAAAGAAGATGCAAATACTGAAGAAATATCTGAGCCTAAGAAGCAAAGTGGATTTTGGGCTACTGTTATAAAGGTTGAATTAACGGATATAGCATTTGCCATAGATTCAATCTTGGCGGCTGTTGCAATTGCAATAACACTACCTCATATTTCTGAGACATCAATTGGAGGGATTAATCTTGGTCAATTTGCTGTTATGGTAATTGGTGGTTTTGTTGGAGTAATTATTATGCGTTATGCTGCTAATATATTTATAAAAGTATTAGAAACAAAACCAGGTTTAGAAATTGCTGCATTTTTGATTGTAGGCTGGGTAGGTATTAAATTGTTTGTGATTGCAGCTGCACATGAGAAATTAGCTTTAATACCACATGAATTTCCACATTCAACTCTTTGGACTGTTATTTTCTGGGTAGTATTATTAGGATTATTAGTTTGGGGAGTATTAGTTTCAAAAAAATTTGAAGAAAAATAAAATATATCTAAAGGGGGACTAATCCAAAAGTCCTAAATTAAAAAAAAGAATCTATGAGAACTCATAGATTCACTGGTTTATTGATATCTAAATTAGCTTTAAAAAAGTTTTTCAGATATCTAATAAATTTTGCGGGGTGACTCGACAAAATCTTGTTTCTTAAGAAATCGTGATTTTGAGTCACTCCTTTTTTATATATTATAAAATAGCAATATTATTTTCATATACACAAAATATTATATGTGTTATAATTTTAAATTGAACATTAAAAATATTAAGGAGGATTAAAATGGCATTTGATGGTTTTTTTGTAAAAAAGATGGTGGAGGAATTAGAGGAAAATATTCTTCATGGTCGAATTAATAAGATAAATAATTTATCAACAGATGAATTTGTTTTTTCTATTAGAAAAGGAAAAAACTTAAAGCTTTTTTTATCTGCAAATTCTAATGCGTCTAGAATACAGTTAACAAATAATAGTTATGAAAATCCTTCAACACCTTCAAATTTTTGTTCTGTATTAAGAAAATACTTAATTGGTGGAATAATATTAGAGATTAATCAAGTTAATAATGATCGTATAGTAATTTTCAAAATTAAAAACTTCGATGATTTAGGTTACGAAAAATATTATTTTTTAATTACAGAATTAATGGGAAAACATTCAAATATAATACTAACTAATGAGGATAATATTATTTTGGAATCCCTAAAAAACAGTTATAGTTTAGAGTACAAGAGATCGACTATATCTAATATGCAATACATATTACCTCCAACGGTGAAAAAAATTAATCCGTTTGAGTTCAGTGATTATACTAATGTTGAGTTTTCCATAGAAGATAAGAAATTTTTAATGAAGAACTTTTATGGAGTTTCAGCTTTGTTAAATAATTATTTTGAAAAAATATCAGCAGAGGATTTGAAAAATTCTTTTATAAGTTTTTGCAAGGAATTTGAAAAATATTATAAACCAGTCATAATTGAGGAAAATGATAAAAAGGATTTTTACTTTTTTGATGTCAAAGATTATAGTAAGGACTTTGAATCATTATCACAACTACTTGATTATTATTATATGGATATAGTCAGAGAGTCTATTAATAAAAATACTGATAGAAAACTATTTAACTTTATTAATTCTAAAATTAACAGATTGAATAAAAAAATTAATATTTTAGAAAGTGAACTTGAACAAGCAAATAATAGAGATGATTATAAATTAAAAGGACAACTTTTAATTTCGAATATTTATTTATTTAAAAATAAAATACCTGAGACTATAACATTACAAAACTTTTATAGTGAAGATTTAACGGATATTGAGATAGAGTTAGATCCTAATTTAACTATTGAAAAAAATTCAGAGAAGTACTTTAGTTTATATAAAAAGAATAAGAGAACGATTGAGAATCTAATCGAGCAAATTGAGATTGCTAAGCAGGATTTAGGTTATTTTGAGACAATTAAATTTCAACTTGAAAATGCTGATAAAACAGATATAGCAGAAATTAAAGAGGAATTAATAGCGAATGGAATACTAAAAGAAAATATTAAATTTAATAAGAAAAAGAATAAGAATAGTTATTTGGTTGTTTATCATAATGGTGTAGCAATATATGTAGGGAAAAACAATCTTCAAAATGATGCTATTACTAATAAATTAGCAAGAAGAGATTACTTATGGTTTCATGCTAAAGACATACCTGGTAGTCACGTAGTAATCTTTGATAGTAATCCTAGTGAAGAGACAATAGAAGTTGCATCAATGTTAGCTGCGTATTATTCGAAGTTTAAAAATGAAGAGTATGTTAATGTTGATAGGACACTTATAAAAAATGTAAAAAAAATATCAGGTGCTAAACCGGGCCTAGTGACTTACACTGGGCAAAAAACGGTTAAGCAAAAGATAGATAAAGTTTTTATTGGGCAGCTTTTATCAAAATAAAACAATAAATAGTTAAGGATGGTGAATACATGAATGATAAATTAGATATAAAAACAGCGATTAAGGATACACTACCGACTGTGTTTGGATACATAGGAATAGGTGTGGCCTTTGGTATTATAGCAAGTTCGGCTGGTTTTAATCCCTTTATTGTTGGGATGATGTCATTATTTATTTATGCAGGTGGTGCTCAATTTATAACTGTAAGTATGCTCTCTAGTAGTTTTCCTATATTGTCTATAGTTTTAGCAACATTTCTAATCAATTCAAGAATGATTCTAATGAGTATGGCAATAGCGCCATTTTTCAAGGAATATAGTATCTTTAAAAATATTTCAATTGGAACTTTTTTAACTGATGAAAGTTTTTCTCTGGGGATGAATAAACAAAACTATACTAATGGAAAACTAAACTTTGAATGGTTTAATACAGCAAACCTTATTTCTTATATTACATGGGCTGTTTCATCTGTGGCTGGGGCGCTATTAGGAGGGATAGTTGAAAATCCATATGCCTTAGGATTAGATTTTGCGTTAGTAGCAATGTTTATAGGATTGTTGTATTTGCAAGTTATATCAGATTTTACTATTAAGAAAAAGGTGCAAATTATTGTAATTATTGTTGTTCTATTTTTAGTGTATTTTGGAATGATTTTTATTCCAAGTAATGTATTGATTATAGTGGTTACTTTAATAGGATGTGCAATAGGGGTGGTGCTTAAAAATGTTATATACTAACTATGTAATATTAACAATATTAGGATGTACAATTGTGACATGGCTTTCGAGGATAGTTCCCTTTATTTTATTAAAGAAATTTGATTTACCAAAACCGATAGTGGAATATTTAAGTTTTGTACCCATTGTTATTATGTCTGCGTTATGGTTTAATAGCTTATTTGTTCAAAGAATAGGAGAGTTTCCAGAAATCAATTATGAGAATTTGCTTGCATCACTTCCGACGGTATTGAGTGCAGTTATTTCAAAAAGTCTCTTGGTAATAGTTGTAGTGGGAATATTTTCACTAGCGATTATTAGACTTGTATTTTAAAAATAAAAATTGAGAATTTTGAAAAAATATTATTAAATTAATTTTCAACTTAAATATACATGTTTATTGTTTAAATTTTTTCTATTTTGTGGTATCATAAAAAGATAATAAATCATAATAAAAGGATACGAAAAATGGAGAAAGGATTATTGATAGTTCTTTCAGGACCTTCAGGCGTAGGTAAAGGGACTGTTAGAAAAAGAATTTTTGAAAGTAATGATGTAGACTTTGAATATTCAATTTCAATGACTTCTAGGGGTATGAGACCTGGAGAAGTAGATGGGGTTGATTATTTCTTTAAAACAAAAGAAGAATTTGAAAATTTAATTCAACAAGGTGAGCTTCTGGAATATGCTCAATATGTTGATAATTATTACGGAACTCCTGTTAAATATGTAAGGGAGACGATGGATAAAGGAAAAGATATATTTTTAGAAATTGAAGTCCAAGGTGCTGGTCAAGTAAAGAGTAAAATTCCAGATGCATTATTTATATTCTTGGCACCGCCAAGCATTGCTGACTTAAAAGATAGATTAAAAGGTCGTGGAACAGAGAGCGATGATGTCATAGAATCGCGTATAGCAAAGGCTAAAAAAGAAATAAATATGATGCATCTTTATGATTATGTTGTGGAAAATGATGAGGTAGATAAGGCTGTAGAAAGAATTAAAGCCATTATATTAAGTGAACATTTAAAACGCGAACGTATTGAAATGAAATATAGAAGAGCGTTATTAGAATTAGAAGAAATGTAGGAGAAAAAAATGTTATATCCAAAATTAGATGTATTAAAATCAAAAGTAAATTCAAAATATATGCTAGTATCTTTAGCGAGTAAAAGAGCAAGAGAATTATTTGCAAATCCTGAATCAAAAAAATTAGAAAAATATAATTCACATAAAGAAGTCGGAAAAGCATTAGAAGAAATTGCCGAAGGTAAAATTTCAGTTTTAGAAAAATAGTTTTAATTTTTTATTTACAAAATAATTTTTTTAGTGTAAAGTAATATAAGTGTTTTCTTTGAGTGATCGCGGCAGTAATGCTGAGGAAAGTCCATACTCACACAGGCTGAGATGCCTGTAGTGTTCAACGC
>NZ_CAUSAI010000010.1:0-39295 GCF_963529685.1 uncultured Gemella sp. | reverse complement strand
TTTTCAATTGTTTAACTCTTGGCTCTCACCCGCATAGCGGGTGGTTTTTTGTTTCAGAGACTTCGCCTCCTCAACTGACTAAAGTCATTAACTAGAGTAATAGCCCTCAAAATTTAGACAAATTTTGGGGCTATTACCTGGCAATATATTGGTTGTTTTTTATGGAAATGAAAGCGTCATCTTTTAGTTTATTATTCTACTATTTTTACTATTTGTCAAGCACATAACATCAAAATATCACTAATTATTCGGCAAAAAATAATATTGTATTTTTTCATCATATTACCTACTATAAACTAACTATGTAACAAATAGTTTCTACTTAATCACGAATTATTTTTCATTTCATTATCAATTCTACACATTAAGTCAATATTTTTGACAATTCCTCTGTTTCATAGTTTAATATACCCCGTAAGGGTATATAGAAGGTTTAGATAAATGTTTTTTTTATTCACAAAAATAGATAGTATTTCTACTATCGAATTAGAAAAAAACTCAAGGAAGGTATTCAATTAATAGACGTAAGGACACCTGCTGAGTTTAGACGAGGCCATATAAAAAATGCAAAAAATATTCCACTAAGCGAAATCGAAAACTTCACTCCTATCGCTGACAAAAAAACATATGTAATTTGTCACTCTGGAGCAAGAAGTAAACTTGCCGCTAAAAAACTTAAAAAAAGAGGTTTTGATGTTGTTAATGTTCAAGGTGGAATGCATGCATGGCGAGGTAAAATAGTTTAAAATTAGACTATAAAAATTCTAATATAGATTACATTTTAGAACACTTCTAACCATTGATACAATAACGATATATTAAAGAAATAAGTTTCTATACAATATCAAATTTTAAGACTTTTTGGAGAGTTTTCGGAGAGTTTTCGGAAACAAAAACACATTAAATAAGTGCCAGTAGTTCTATAAATAAATGAGATAACAGGTAGTATATTACTATCTGTTTTTTTGTTAAATTAAAGTAGTTTAACAAGAATTTTGATTATTCCTAGTATATCGTTTTACTTGTTTTGTATGGCTATAGTAAGTATTTTTAACTACATTTTTTCATTGATGAATTTCAAGAAATAAACCTATTGATTTTTTATTTTTAATGGTTTATAATTACTGTAGAAATAAGTTTAGCAAACATTGGAAGACTTCTCAAAATTAGATGAGAAGTTCTTTTTTTTGTCTTAATTTTTCCAATAATGATTAACGAGGCTGTGCCATTGTGAATGATTGGGTGCAGGTTGGTCTTTAAGTTTTTTTATTTTTTGAGATTTTTAATAGGGGGGGCGGTGTTCTCAATTAAGGGAAGTATACCTCATTCCTTTTATAGTAATATATCCTTATGCTATCCTTAGCCCTTGGCTTAGCTCTTGCCTTTGTATCTTTCTATCTTTCATCTTTAATGTTAAATACAATTAAACTAATTAATATTTATTCTTTTGTTTAAATCATTTAATCTTTTACATATTCTTTTCATAATCATATTACATTCAATGATAACATATTAATCTAATATACTTTCATACTATCTTTACATCTTAGTTCATTGTTACTACTTACTTGATATATCTATCACTTACAACAAACCTATTCAATCATGATACTTGTATCAACTATATAGCCATATGGTATAAGGTGATTAGGTAACTGGAATAAGCCTAACAGATGTAGTACATATCAATCTACATTAATTAGCTATCTATGAATATATAATGATATGATATAACCGAATGAATATATATTAGTGTTGCTTATCCTCTAGTATCTGATACGATTAATCAACCTAATTTAGATATCTACACATAATCTTAATTACTTGTATATGATTAATACATGTTCTTAGCTACCTCTTGTATTAATGTAGCGAATGCAATTATCACCATATAATATTACTTCTCTTGAATATCAATACTCTTGTAATTCTTTGTTAGATATTCTTTTAAGATAAATACCTTTTATATAGAACTACATAGAATAAACAAGCTCTTATATGCTCTAGTATAATCAATGTACCTTGTATAATTACTAGGTTTGTATATAGAGTAGAGAGCATACAAAAGATATACAGAGGGTTTAATATTTAATTTCTTTATGAAAAATATACAAACTAAAAAAATAAAGTTAGTGCAAAATGCACCAACTTAAATAAAAATAAAAACAGTGGATTTATTCCACTGCCTTTTTAACTTTGTTATACTCCTAATTCATTTTTTAAAGCTTGCTGTAATACTTGTGAAAAGTTTATTTTTTTCTCTTTCCCTAAGTCTACTAACCATTTAGGTAAAGTAACCATTTTATTTACTGCTTTATTTTCTTCTCTACGTCTAATAAAATCAGTATCAACATTAATTAATTGTAATTGTTGATTATCGTTTAATTTAGCTTGTAACTCTTGATATGTACTTGGTTTTGGTATACTCATTTTTTCATCTTCTAATACTAATAAATATCCCTCTAGAGCGTCCTTACTCATGTACAAAGCTTCTTCTAAATTATCACCAAAAGTAATACAACCTTTTAAATCTGGGAATGTTATATCTATATAATCTTTTTCTTGTGTAAATACTGCGTAATACATATATTTCATGTGGTTAACCTCCTAAAATCAAGGGGCTTTATTTCAAGCCCGCTTGTTTTAATATCTTTTGTGCCGTCCCTTTTGGTAAATCTCTCTTTGGGTGCGGTACAGTTATAAGATAATCTTTGTTAGGGTGCTTAAATTGGTGGTGACTACCTTTTATTCGGACTTCTTGCCAACCTAATTTATTAAGCTGTTTTATTAATTCTTTCGAACTCATGAGTTTACCTCCTAACAATATATATTTTAACATATGTTTTAACATATGTAAATATTTTTTAGAAGATTATTAATTTTAATTTTTTTCATCTTAAAATATTCTTATTATTCTTTTCAGTTTGTAAAATGATTTTTACTAAAAAATAGGTTTTTTCGTCTAACTTCGGAGAGTTTTCGGAGAGTATTTTTAAAAAGCCAAGTGTATCAAGGCTCTAGAGTACTTATAAATTAAATTACATATTTAAAGATGATAAAAAAAGGGCTATTTAACTTAATCTTAATTACTAGAATTTTTTTAATCATCATTTGATTTTATTTCTAATAATTTAAAATTAAATCGAATAGCCTTTATTAAATGTTATTGTATCTGTATAAAACTCTTTATTTTGTTAATCTCATAATCTATCTCTAATTTATCTAGATGAAGTAACACTATTTCTTTGTATTGATGTTCTTTCAGTCTACGTAAATATTTATTATATAGTTGTTTATTCATAACTCCATTATTCTCAAGTAAAACAATATCCTTAATGTATATTAGTAAATCATCTATAATATCGTAACTGATTTCATCTGATATTGTATCTAACATAGCATTATAATTTCTACAATAAAACGTTTCTACACCAGTTCTATAAAATATCTTTAATTCTAACATATAAATCTACTCCCTTTGAAAAATGTTATCTTATACCTTTATTGTAAATAATATTTTGTGTAATTACAAGGGGTTTTTAGTTAAATATAGTAAAAAATATAAACTTAAATCAGTACTTATTCTTAATAATCTCTATATATCAAGTACTGCTTTCATCTCTTCAAAAGATATATATTCAACTTCATTATTTTCTTTTCTTTCTTCATACTCATTCATTATTGTTAAATCGTGTATATCTTCTAAACATTCAATATCATATTGCTTCGGTGAGTTATCATTCATAATGAGTTAACCTCTTTCTTTTAATATTGTAATTCAATGATATACTATATATTTTTCTGTTTCAAGTTCTTTTCTTAAAATTAAGAGCCATTTAAAAGGTGTATAAGTATTCTAATTTTATTTTGGTGTAATTATACCTTTCTATTTCTTGAAACCTGTTAGCATTTAAAATAATAGCAAAATAAAGAAAACTAATCTTGTTATCTTAACTTGATTAGCTTTCTTACTGAATATATTACTGTAAATTCTTGAAAAACATTCTTGAGGAGTTCTCTTACTTTAATGTGTAATATCTTTTTTATTCAATTAAGATTAATGTACATCATCTACAGATTACTACACGTTAATTTTTAATTTTTTCTAAGAGGGCGTTTAAAACTCCATTTGATTTTCATCTAAACGACTTTTGTTTATCCTTGATATGAAAGGCTTAGGACGTTACAGCGTTTTAGGGCGTTTTTTTTGTTCGTATTAGTAGGAATATACTATATACTATATTTATATATATTTATTATTATATATATAATATGAAAAAATGCCTTAAACGTCCAATACGTCCTAAACGTTGTTATTATCACATTTTATAGGTGGCGTTTGCTAACTTTGAAATGTTCTTTAACGCCATCTTTAATTAATTCTTTTATAACCCCTTAAATCTTTTTTTTCACCACGTGAAATAGCTTTGGAAGATTTCCAATTATCCAACATGTTAAAAACGTTACTAAAATCTTTAGTAGCTTTTAAACCATTTAGAGAGGTTCTATAATTACCAGTTAGTAAGAAGAAAAGTTCTTGAGTAGTAATATCATCTAGTAATACATCTTGTGAAATATCTTCTGTACTTGTTCCAGCGTTTAACATGTCAGTAACGTATTTATGTAACCTAAATTTGTGTTTGCCGTGTATAATTTCTTTCCAGTTACGAGGAAATTTCATATTAGTAATATTCTTTATTTCATCAGTAAATGGAATAGGTATAACATAGTTTTCTGTTTTTTCTTCCATCATTTTTCTAGATGTTTGACTTAACAAAAGACTTTCATTTTTATTATACCATGTTCTGACTTCCGCCCATACTTGAAGTATTTCTTTTTCTTCTACGTTGAAAATTGATTTTTTAATTTTATCTTCATCACATTCAAGTATCCAAAATCTTCTGTTTCCTGTATGGTCTTTCAATATTTTGTCATCATTGGTAGTTCCTAATACTACAAAGCCTTTATGAAAATCTATCGGTTGGGCTTCGTATGGTGCTCTAGTAGTATCTTTTCTTGAAGATAACCACGATTTAAATTCTTGTGTAGGGGTTCTTAATAGAGTACTTAACTCATCTAGTTCAACCAGCCAACTTTGTGAGGTTTGTAAAATAGTATCATTATTTAACTTACCAGTTACTTTTGTATAAAAGTTGTCTAGTGCTAATCGTTCAAGAGTAGTACTTTTCCCAATACCTTGACCACCGAATAAGATTAACATTTCATCAAATTTACGACCTTTATCATATAATCTAGTAATACAAGCTAGTAGCCATTTCCGAGTAACTTCTCTATTAACTGGATTATCTTCGACTCCCAACCAGTCTATAAAGATTTTTTCCGCTCGTTCTATTCCATCCCATTGAGTAGATTCTATAAGTTGCTTTATAGGATGGTATTTATTTTTTTCGCTTACTCCACATATTGCGGTTTTAATATCTTCAGTAGAAAAAGTAACTTTTTTTAGTTTTGATAAATCTAGCCTTAATAAGTTTATATCTTTATTATCTACCGCTTTATACTTCCCATCTTTTTTAATTTCTATTAAATTACTCATTTCATTAAATTTAATATCTCTCAAGTTGTCTATAATATTCATTAAATCAAACAATGTAAAATCACCTTTCTTTTTATCTTGCTTCTTAGCTTTTTTATTTTTATGTGAAAATTTTTCTTTAAAACTATATTTTGTTTTAAAATGATTTACGTTACCTTTAGAGCGTTTTAGCTCTTCATTAAACATTTTTTGGTTTTCTTGTTCCCATTTAGGAGAACTGTTAGGAATATTTGCTAATAGTCTACTACATTCAACCCCAGTAATATATTCTATTTCACCAGTTGTAACTGCTTTACAAAGTACCATTAGACAAGAAATAAAATTACTTCTTTTCTCTAGATTTTTACTTTCTTTTTCGGTGTATTCTTTTACTATTTGTATAGCTTCATCATAGGGAATTGAAAAGTTTTCGTAACTATTAGAGCTTTGAAAATATTCTTGTTTTGGTTTTTGTACTGGAAATTTACTTCCTTGTATTTTTTTGATAAAAACATAGTTATTACTATTACTTTTAGTGGTTATCGGTGCTCCTTGCGGTTGCGACCATGTGAAACTATGTTCATCAAAATTCATATTTAATAAAGCCATAACATGAATTATAGTAGCTTTATACTCACTCTCATTCATTTTCTTTGTTGGCTCTAAAACAAGCCTAAAACGTGGTTTTTCTTCTGTATGGTTAAGAGTAGCATACAATAAATATTTAAATTCCTGTAGTTCACGTTCAATTAAATTAATTGCTTGAGTACTGTTAAGCTCTATTTCATCAATATCGATTATTATTAAATCTCTATAATATAAATTCTCGTTATTTCTGATTATCGGATTGTGTTCTTCCTCGCTAAATTCACCACTTACAAATTGAGTAGCTTTATAACGTTTATAATGCTCTTTGTCTTCGTTATCTTCTATGATGTCTACTGGCGTTATTGCTAAGGTATCAAAAGAGGAAGACTGACTTTTTACTTTTTTAAGTTTGTTTGTTACTGTTCCTGTTTGTGTATAAATCAAAGTAACAACTCCTTTCTTGAATTTATTTTTATTGTTCCAATAGATATAAAATCAATTTTAACAATTAATGAAATAAGTTTAGCTAGAATTATTATTGATTGACTGACTGTTGATTGACTGACTGACAAATATTAAAAATATATATTTTAGTCATTGACTATGTATCATATCTTATAGTTTGTTACGTATCTATATATATAGTTTTTTCTTTTCTCTTCAAGATATTCAACAGCTTTCACTTATTTTTATTCCATATATCACCTACAAGAGGAATGAACAAAAATATTTTTTATTTTCATAGTTAAAGTTCTTCCCATTCTATGAAATTATTATTATAGAAATGCTCGTTTCTTCCTATGTATTGCAAAGTAAAATATTGGTCATGGTGGTTTAGTAGTTTCATTAAACTACGAATATCTTTAGTTCGCTCATAATAGAAATATGCGAATGTCTTTCTAAGTGAACTACCACTAATATTATTTAGATTACATTCTTGACTAGCATTTTTTATAATCTTGTTTACTTGATTTTCTGTTATTGGTTTATAACTTCTTTTTATTCTCAAAGATTTAAAAAGAAAATCATCAGAACTTTTATCTAAACAATAATCTTTTATTAATTTCTGTAGTTTTTTACCTAACGGAAATGATATAACCTTTCTACCAACTATTACTGTTATTTCTTCCTTATCTAGCACATCACGTACTTTTAATTTTACTAATTGATTTACTCTCATAGGTGTATTAATACCTAAGTTGAATAACAAGTGATTTCTAGAATTTTGCTGTTTAAAATAACTATTAAGGATTTTTATGTCTTCCTTGTTTTTTAACGGCTCTACATAATTCATTTTATTTGTTCCTTTCTAGCTTACAATATCGTTTAAATTATCTAATCTAGACTGTACACAAGAAATAAATTTCATGTACTTAAAATTCTGAACTATTTAAACGGCGTATAAGCTGTTTATTTTCTTTTTTGGTATAATATACCTGTTTATCTATTTTTGAACTCTAGCAAGCAAAATATTAGCTAATATAAGCTAGTTTTCTTTTCTCTCCCATAACTTATCTAACATATTGAACGCCTCTACAAGTTCAGTGTGTTTAATTTTCACATTTGTTTCAACTTCATTAATTAGAGATTTATGAATTGTTAAATAGTGAGCCTGATTAAAAATTTCACTGTTAAAAAATTCTTTTACTAGTTCCTCTTTATCTGTACAAAAAAATACTCTATTATCTTTGTAAAAATTAGATAAGGCTGTAATATAAGTTTCTCTAACTGTTTGTAATTCTTTGTTTAGTTGTTCATACTCTAACAAAGTTTTAAGTACGTGTTCTTTAAAGTCTTTTATTTCCATGGTTGCACCTCTTAAAATTTGATTATTAATGTATCTTCATTTTTAGAATAAGTTTCTTTGAGTTTATTTAAAACTTTTATTCTAAAGTCGAAAATGTCATAAAAACGATATTTTAATAGTTCTATTTCCGTTGGGGTGTCATGTAACTCTTTCACTCCATATTCTTTTAGAGTTTTTCTCAAAGTATCAATTTCTCTATCAATAATCTTATTTCTAAATACTTCACTATCTTGTATCTTAACTGCCGTTTCAATAGTCGTTTCTAAGATAGGGCTTAGTGTTAGAAAATCATTAAAGAAGTCGAATAACAATGAACATTGCTCTAGTAAATCATCATAGCTTTCTGACTTAGTAGATAATTGATTACCAATATTTATAGCTTTTCGATTTAATTTGTATAAGCTTTCTTTACTAATTTGATTTAAATTATTCATTTTTAGTTCCTTTCAGAAATAATATTTGTTTGATTTTATAAAAGTAACTAGTGCTATGATTAACAATAGTATTTTTAGTAAATAAACGCTTTTGTAGATTAAAGTAAAGGTACGTACAAGCCGTTGAATTTCCTTTGATATGATTTCACCTAAGAAATACTTTAAAAGGCTCATACGTGCTTTAAATCGCTACATTTTCATTTACTTATAAAACTACTGGCACTAGATTTTTAATTATTTTTTAAAAATTGTTCTATCTTGTAAATGGTCTACATCTATTAAATAATATCGTTTGATAATTTATTGATATTTTGTAATGTTTCTTTCACATCTTCTAGAGCTTCACATATTAAGAAGTCTAATTCTTCTGATAAATGAAGAGCGGTTGCTTCTGTTAACATGTGCAACTTTTCACCGTTTAGCACTTTATCCCAATATTTCAACAATTCTTCTTTTGTTATTTTTAAGGTTTTAAACTCATCTGTTGAGAGTGTTTTAATTGCCATGCAATGTGTAGCTAATATTCGCATTGAAATATGCAAGCTTGCTAATCTTTGGGCTATTTCCTCAATACTCTCTATAACTTCGTTTATTTCTTCTGTATTTTCCGTAACTTTGCTTAGTTCCATTTTTATTACCTCATAATTATCTTACTTTATGATTTTCAAAAATATCATATACTTCTTGAATATCAAATAAATGTCTATTACCAACTTTCACATAATGAAGCCCTAACACTTGTAGTTGCTCCATGCTACTAGCCCCTATACTTAGGTACTTTTGTAGTTCGGTACGTGTAAAGTATCTTTTTTCGGGGTTTATAGTGTTCATTTTTTCCTGGATAACTTCATTGATTAAATTAGCAATTTGCTCTTTAATCTTCAAACTTTGATTTTCAGTTAAAACAACTTCCATAAGCTATTGTTACCTTTCTTTAATAAAATACGTCCATAAATCGGGTTATAATGTAGGTGAAAGCATACATCAACGGAAACCCTACTAACGCTAAACATAAAGTATTAATGTACATTTCTTTGTACTCGTTATTCATTTTTGTTTGTTTCATAATACTTTACCGCCTTTTAATTATAAGTAGTAGTGTAAGGTGTTCTAGTTGGTAATGGTATACTACTTTGACTAGCGTTGATAAGATTGATAATTCTTTGGCAAATATCTTTTTTATTGCTAAGTTCTTTGGTTTTCTTTATCAAGTCCGCCATTTTATCAACAGTATCAATAATTAAGCCTTGCTCGTATAGATAAGCTTCACGCTCATTTAAAACTTTAAGATTATGTTCGTTATGTTGCTCTAGGTACTCTAGTAGTTTGATAACCGCACGCCTTACCGCTTTACTTTCTCTTACTAATATTTGTTTAGCTTGTGAATTTGAAAGTTTATACATTGGACGTTGTTCGCCTTTTTTATCTGTATAAAAGTTAACGGGCAGAAAATTTTGCTCGTTGATTTCTTCGTTAAATTCATCACGTATTATTTCAAGTAAAGTTTTATGTTGTAACATTGTTTTCTTTCCGTCTAGAGTTCTAAAATGATTTATAACGTCTACAAGTTCGACGCTAGTCCACTCTGTTTTATTATTAATATCAGTAATATGTAATGTTTCACTTATTACCTCTACTGTATTGCCATCAATTTTTATTATATTTGTGTTTGTCATTGTCTTTTACCTCGTTTCTAGGGCGTGACAAAAAGCCCTTATTAAATTAAATAGATGAATAGAGTATAGTAATTCTATTCTTTCAAAATAAATACTGTTCGCTAAATAAATGTTTATATAGGTTCTAAAGTGTTCTTTAAATCTATAGAGTAGGTTAAAAACACATTAGAAAATCTGTTCAACAAATTTAGATAGCTATATTTATTTTGGGTTTTGCTATTTACTAATAAAGGCACTTACGATATAATAAAAGTAAGTTATTTTTTAATAAATAGCGGTTTTCAAACCTTTATATCGTTGTTCTAGTTCGCCAAAACATATTCAACGTTATAAGGTTCTTTTTTTTATCGTTCATTCAGTCAAATCACCCCCTATATATAATATATATAATGATGAATGATGATATATACATTCTCTTTATTTAATCTTTTATTATTCTCTTTATTACATTGGCTCATTTTTAGCACATCCATTGGTTGATTTTTAGCAAATGCATTTGCATAATTCAACAAAAAGTATAAAGAGAATTTTTTTTATTAGACTGACTCGCATTTTAATTTAATGCAAAGCTTTTTTATTTGTAGTATTTTGTTTTCATGCTAACGAAAATACTTCTGTTAAGTCGATTTCAAGAGTTTCTGAAATACGTTTTGCCATTTTCGGGCTAGATACTTCATCTTTTAATATTTTTCTTAGTGTGTCATCACTAATTCCACTAGCACGAGAAAAAGAATATTTATTATATCCTTTTAAAGCTAATAACTCTTGTAGTTTCTCAACATTTACAGTAAGTTTCATTTTTTCACCACCTTTTTAAAGAAATCTTTTTGCAATAAATAATTATAGATTATATTCAAATGTTATCGAGCAATTTTTTGCAACTTATTATCGTATAATTAAACTCGAAAATACTCGAGCAATTTTTTGCAACTTCTTTATATTGCTATTTTATCAATAAAAAAAAGAAATGTCAACAAAAAAAGCAAAAAAAAGCAACTTTTTTTGTTTTAAATATAGTTTAATTATGTTATAATCGTAGATGAAAGGAGTTTGAACCTATGAAAATAATTGTGAATAAACTGAATACTGGTTTAAGAATAAAGCAAATCAGAAGCAATTTAGGTGATACATTAGAAGAATTTGGAAAAAGAATAGAAGCTGATAAAAGTAATATTTTAAGGTGGGAGCAAGGAAAAACACTTCCGAATAAACAGCGGTTAAAAGCAATTTCTATATTAGGAAATATTTCATTAAATGAATTAATATATGGTTCAATTGATGAATTTTTAGAGAGCAATTTCTCAAATTTAATTCTAGATTATAAATATCCTTATCCATTATCATTTGATTTTAATATTTATTTAAAAAAGTATAAATTAGAAGTCAGTGAAACTATTGATATAAACTGTATAGATGAGGTTATTAGAGTTTTTTATAAAATTTTAGATGATTATATTGAACATGTAATATGTTTAGATTATCTATCTTTACAGGTCTTATTAAATGATGATACTGAAGAAATTAAAAATAATCTTAATAGGATTAATAAAGAAACTAAGAACATTTTAAATTCAGTTATTTCTAAAAATGAAAACATAAAAGAAATAATAGATGAGTTTGAACTAAAATTGAAAAATTTAAACATAATTGATTATTTTTCTAAGTTGCAAATTGATGAAAGTAATATGTCGCAAGAGAGTATTAAATATTTTCCTATTGTAAAAGAACTATTGTTATATTTAAAAAAAAGTAATAATATGATGATAAAAAATACTATTGAATTCTACACCGCAGCTAGTCAATTTGTTAATGAACATAAAAAACTAGAATTAATTGAAGATGAACTTATTAGAGATACATTAAGTAAAATTATTATCAACGCCCTAGAAAATAATAGAAATTAATTATAGTATCTAGCCCCTATATTAGGTAAAATGGAGTAGAAGCTGTATTATTTGAGTAGTATATATACATATATATTTTTAAAAAAATGTTATAAAAAAAATGAATAAAATCGTTAAAAAAAGTTGACAAAAATTCAAGAGCAATTTATAATTAAACTAATCAAAGAAATGGACGAGGTTCGTCCCACCTAAAAGTTCTTGAGTATTCAAGGGCTTTTTTGTATTAAATAAGAGGAAAGTTGGCGAACTGATGAAAGAATTTAAAACAGTAAATGAACAAATTAAATTATTAAAATCTAGAAATTTAACTATATTAGATGAAGAAAAAGCTAGAGAAAATCTCATGTTGTATGGATATTATGAAATAGTTAACGGATATAAAGACGTATTATTAAAAGATACAGAAGTTTATAAAGATGGTGAGACATTTGAACACTTATTTTCTTTATATAATCTAGATAGTGAATTAAAGATGATTGTTTTAAATTCTACATTAGAGTTCGAAACGGCTTTTAAAACGGCTCTAGCATATACTATTGCTGAAAAGTATGGAGTAAGCGAGAATGATTATTTAAAGCGAACAAATTATAAAGGTGAGAAATATTTTATAAAAAATAATAAAAGGATATATCATTTAGATGTATTGTTAGAAAAATTTAATTCAATAATAAATAGTAATTCTCAACCATTTGAACATTATCGTGAAAAACATACACATATACCACCGTGGATATTATTTAAAGGTGCGACTTTAGGTAATATGTATTATTTCTATAGAGAGCAAAAAACAGATGTGAAAAATAAGGTTATAAGTATAATGCTTGGGTTATCCGTTGAAGAAATAGAAAAGAATAGCAAGTTAAAACAATTGTTTTCAGATAGCTTATCTTTGATATATAAATTTAGAAATAGAAGTGCTCACGGCGGTAGAATATATAATTATACTCCTCAACGTGAATATATACGTTTTAACAGAGAGTTTCATAATTCATTAGGAATAAATAGTAAAAGTTATAGATTAGGTAATTGTAAAAATGATTTGTATACATTTGTTAAAATTTATACTTTATTTAAATCTGATATATTAAGTATGAAACTCAATATAAGTCTAGATGTCTACTTATCTAATCATTTTAAAAAATATCCTAATGATAAAGAATATATCTTACAGGAAATGGGAGTACCTCAACATTTAATTAATAAAAGTGTGATAGAAATATTCCCTTATCATTTAGAGTAATTCAAAATGGAAAAATAAGCTGTTTTTTCCATTTTGGAAATAGTTTAGTAACTCAAAATGGAAAATTTAGAGATTTTTTCCATTATCAATATCTCTAATGGTTATCAACTAATATTTTACAACCACTTAAATTATTTTAGTAAATGAGTTACTTAACTGGAGAAAGAAGCGGTATTCTTGTATTTTGCTACTTGATTTAAGAAAAAATAGCATATAAACACAAATTTATAAAGTTATGTAAACTACATTCTCATATTAGCTATTTAAATGGCTTCTGAAAAGTTTCTTTATCTTTTGGAGTAATAACCCTAAAAATCTTTTTAAAGGCTGTATCATTTAAAATACAAGGTGTTTTTTATGTGAAAGCTAACTTTATTTGACAAAATAAAAAAATCACTGAATTAAACCAGTGATTTTAGTCGAAAATGATATTTTGAATACATCTAATAAAGATAATTTCATTATATCATATTTAACATAATGTAGCTAACATTTTCATTTATTTATAAAACTACTGGCACTAGTGAAAGGAATAAGAGAAAATGATAAAAGAATACATTAACAGTAAAGACAATAAAAAATATTATGAGGTAAAAAATGAATACCTTGGTAAAAATGTTTACACAGGAAAAGAAAAAAGAATATCTAAAAAAGGGTTTAGAACAAAGAGAGAAGCACAAAATTATATAGTTAAAGCTAAGAATGAGTTTTTAAATGGTAGTGTTTTTCTACAAAATGAAAATATTACTTTTGGCGATGTATATAAACTTTGGGAAGAACAACACAAGACACAAATTAAAGAAAGTAGTGACTATATAAGTAAAAGTATCATAAAAAATCGAATTTTACCAACTTTTGAAAATCTAAAAGTCAGTAAAATAAAGTTGCCTTATTGCCAAAATTACATCAACGAGTTATCAGAGAACTATACAAAAAAATACATTCAATTGATAAAAGGTATAATAGTTCAAATATTAGATTATGCTGTTAAGATGGAGATAATACCTACTAACTACATGAAACTAACTCGAATACCTAAGCAAACAGTAACTAAAGAAAAGAAATTCTATACTAGAAAAGAATTGTTACAGTTCTTAAAAATAGTAAAAGAAAATTATTCTAGCGATATATACATAATATTTCATTTATTAGCATATACAGGTATGCGAGTTGGTGAATTAAGGGCTTTAACTTGGAAAGATATTGATTTTAAAAACAAAACTTTAACTATTAATAAAAATATGATGAATGTTGGGAGTAAATCTATAATATCTGATACTAAAACAAAAACAAGTGAAAGAATTATTTTTCTTGATGATACTACAGTTAAAGAATTAAAAGAGTTTAGAAAAAACAGTAATTCATTTAATATTACAGGTAGGCTTGTAAACAGCTCTAAAAAATATTATGTAAACTATATATTAGAGACAATACTTACAAAGTTTCCAGAATTAGGTAAAATAACGCCCCACGGCTTCCGCCATACTCATGCTACGTTGTTATTTGAGGGTGGCTCAACCCCAAAAGATGTACAAAATAGATTAGGTCATAAAGATATAACTACAACTTTAAATACTTATACTCATATTACAGAAGAAAAAAACAAAGAAACTACTAAAATATTTGAAAAAATCATGAATTTATAATATCGGAGAATTATCGGAGAGTTAAATTCAAAAATCCTAATATAACTGATGTTTAGATACATGATATTTAAAATTAGACTATAAATGATTTAACTCTGTTAAAAACACAATAATTTTCCAGACTAATACAGTAGTTAAGTTTAGTAATATTGAAAGGAATCAACTATGAAAAACAATATTTCAATGAAAGATTTTTATGAAAAACATACTAATAATAGTAGTGAAAAACTCACTATTCTTGATGTAAGAGAAATTCACGAATATGAAGCAGGTCACATACCTTCCGCACAGAATTTCCCTTTAAGTACTTTAGGGTTAGACTTTTCTAAATTAGATAAAGATCAAAAATACTATGTGATTTGTCAAGCAGGTGGACGTTCAGCCAAAGCATATGATTTTTTAGAGGCTCAAGGATTCGATGTAATAAATGTTGAAGGTGGTATGAATAATTGGCCTGGAGAAACAAAATAACGAATTAAAGAATTAAACAATCAACAATCGATAGATTAAAATTCTCTATAAAATTAATACACCTAAAAAAGTCTTGATCCAAAATAATTTTGAATCAAGACTTTTATTACTAATTTAGTATACTATTTTTTTTTACTAGATACTGTATAGCTTTCTCTATTCTTTCCTTATGCTCTTCAGAATTTTCTGTAGGGTTATTAATGCATTCCATAAGATTTTCTGTTATTAGTAATTCAATAACTCGGTCAACACTTGAACGAACAGCGCTTAATTGAGTTATAATATCAATACAATCTCTCTTCTTCTATCATTTTTTGAATTCCTCTAAGTTGACCTTCAGAGCATTTTAGACGAGTAATATACTTCGAATTTACCATGTTTTTTTCCTCAGTAGATTTTTTTTCATTATACATTGAATAATTTATTTGTCAAAATTTTATTAATAAAATTAAAATAATCGTTAAGATAACACCACCGGAAATATGTTAATATATTTAATTTATATTAGATTTCTGACAATTTAGAAAAAAGTTTTTAATTTTTCATTAAAAAGTGTTGACAAAGAAAAAATCTTATGTTAATATTTCTTTAACAGTTTTAAAAGCGAAGAAGTGAAGAGCAATATTACTTATTTATTAGAGACCTTTTGGTTGGTGAAAAAAAGGATTTGAGTGTATTGTAAATGGTCACAGAGCTAAACTAATGAGTGAATACAAGTTAGTTTCGGTTGATTACCGTTAATAATCATTGAGGTAAGATTAAATTTATTTTAAGATTATAAAATTGGGTGGTAACACGGTCATTTCGTCCCTTGTGTTACTACCCTTTTGTCGTATTTAAGACTGAATAAAAAAATATTTTTACAAATTAATATATTATTACATGGATAAGATGAGTAGAAAAAAGGATTTACACCAGAGAGTCTCGGTAGCTGAAAAGAGATTAATGAATTTTTTTGAAGATGGTCTTTGAGTTTTAATTATCGAGCAGAAGTTAGATAATTACGCAGAAAATAGCGTTAAAATTTTAATGAGGTGGAAAACTAAAAAATACAACTAATAATTTTAGTTTTTCCATAAAATAAGGTGGTACCACGTATAAAACGCACGTCCTTAAACAATATGTTTATTATTGTTTAAGGGCGTTTTTATTTTTATAATTCAATATACAAAAAAAAGGAAATTTCAGGAGGAAAAAATAATGACAAAAATTTCAAGTTTAGGATACCCACGTTTAGGGGAAAAAAGAGAATGGAAAAAATTAATTGAAGGATACTGGGCTCGTACAGTTCGTCAAAATGAGTTATTTGAAGAAGCTGGAAAACTTCGTCGTCTTTATATCGAGAAACAATTAAATGCTGGATTAGATTTTATTCCAGTTGGTGATTTCTCACTTTATGATCACATTTTAGATTTATCAGTTCAATTCAACGTTATTCCACAACGTTTTGAAGGAAGAGAAGTTGACGTAGATTTATTCTTTGATATCGCTCGTGGTAACAAAGATAATGTTGCATCTGCACTTAAAAAATGGTTTAACACTAACTACCACTACATCGTACCAGAATGGGAAAATGTTAACCCTAAATTAAACAACACTCGTCTTCTTGATTTATATAAAGAAGCTAAAGAAATCGTAGGAGATAAAGCTAAACCAGTAATCACTGGACCAATTACATATGTTGCTTTATCTAGTGGATTAGCTGAAGGAGAATTCGAAAAAGCTGTAGATAAATTAGTTCCACTTTACACTCAAGTATTCAAAGAATTAGCTGAAGCTGGTGCTTCTTACATCCAAGTAGATGAACCAATTTTTGTAACTGATGAAGGAAGAAACTATGTTGAATTAGCTCATAAAGTATATAACCACTTCAACAACGAAGTAAATGCTAAATTCATCTTCCAAACTTACTTTGAAGCTTTAGTAGAAGCTGAAAAACTTGCTGATTTACCAGTAGCTTTCGGTTTAGACTTCGTTCACGGTAGAGAAGAAAACTTAGCTAATGTAAAAGCTGGTTTATTCAAAGATAAAGAAGTATTTGCTGGAGTTGTAGACGGACGTAACGTATGGAGCAATGATTTAGTAGATAGCTCTCAATTATTAGAAGAGCTTAAAGCTAACGTATCTGAATTAGTAATCCAACCTTCATGTTCATTACTACACGTTCCTGTAACAACAAAAAATGAAACTGAATTAGAAGAAACTCTACTAAATGGTTTAGCTTTTGCTGATCAAAAATTAGTAGAACTTAACTTACTTGCTAATAAATTAGATGGTAAAGAAGAAGCTGCTTATGAAAAACACGTTGAAGACTTCAATAAATTACAAAATGCAGAATTCAGAAACCTTGAATTAGAATCTAGTGAAAATGTTCGTTCAACTCGCCCATCTGACTACAAAGTTCGTCGTGAGATTCAAAATAAAAAATATAATTTACCATTATTACCAACTACTACAATCGGGTCATTCCCTCAATCTAAACAAGTACGTCTACAACGCGCACTTTGGAAAAAAGGTGAATTATCTAACGAAGCTTATGAAAAATTCATTGAAGAAGAAATTGCTCGTTGGATTAAGATTCAAGAAGACCTTGATATCGATGTATTAGTTCACGGTGAATTCGAACGTACAGACATGGTTGAATTCTTTGGTCAACGTTTCGCAGGATTCGCATCTACTAAATTCGGTTGGGTTCAATCATACGGTTCTCGTGGGGTTAAACCACCAATCATTTACGGAGATGTAAAACACGTTGAAGCTGTTACAGTTAAAGAAACTGCTTATGCTCAAAGCTTAACTAACCGTCCTGTTAAAGGTATGTTAACTGGACCAGTTACAATTCTAAACTGGTCATTTGAAAGAACTGATATTTCTAAAGCAGAAATCTTCAACCAAATCGCTATCGCACTTAAAAACGAAATTGAACTTTTAGAAAAAGCTGGAATTACAATTATCCAAGTTGATGAACCTGCTATCCGTGAAGGATTACCTCTTAGAGATAATAAAAAAGAAAAATATCTTGAAGAAGCAGTATTCTCATTCCGTCTAGCTACTTCATCAGTTCAAGATGATACACAAATTCACACACATATGTGTTATTCTAACTTTGATGAAATTATCGATTCTATCCGCGCATTAGATGCTGACGTTATTTCTATCGAAACTAGTAGAAGCCACGGAGAATTAATCTCTGCTTTCGAGACTGCAATTTATCCATTAGGTATCGGTCTTGGGGTATATGACATCCACTCTCCTCGTGTACCAACAAAAGAAGAAGTTCGTACAAACATCTTACGTCCACTTCAAAAACTGTCTACTGAGCAATTCTGGATTAACCCTGACTGTGGATTAAAAACACGTGCTGAAAAAGAAACTATCGAAGCATTAGAAGTTTTAGTTGAGGTAACTAAAGAAATCAGAAACGAACTTTCCGCTAAATAGGAGGTTCGCATGAGAAACTTATTAGAGAGATTAGAACAAGATGTACTCGTAGCCGATGGGGCTATGGGTACGGCTCTCTATAGCAATGGATTGGAAAGTTGTCATGAATATAATAATATCTCTAATCCGGATTCTGTAGAGAAGATTCATAAAGCTTATATCGAGGCTGGAGCAGATATCATTCAAACTAATACATATGCTGCAAAGAAGTGCCAGCTTAAAACTTATGGTTATGAAGATAAGTTTGAAGAAATTAACATCCGTGCTGCTGAAATAGCACGTAAAGCTGCTGGAGATAATACAATTGTCTTTGGTACTATTGGAGCTATACGCGGGCTTCGTGAGTGTGAACTTTCATTAAAAACTATTGTAAATGAAACACTAGATCAAGTAAAAGTTTTATTATCGACAGATAAAATTGATGCATTACTATTTGAAACTTATTATGATCAAGAAGAAATTCGAGCTGTATTAACTGAAGTTAGAAAATTAACTGATTTGCCTATTATTACTAATATATCGTTATTAGAAGCAGGTATTACTCAAAACGGAGAAAAAGTAACTGATGCTTTAAGCACTCTTGTTAATTTAGGGGCTGATATCGTTGGTTTAAACTGTCATCTTGGTCCTTATCATATGATTAAAAGTTTAAAACAAGTTCCTTTATTTGCACAAAGTTACCTATCTGCTTATCCAAATGCCAGCTTATTACAGTTAACACAAACTATTAATGGTAATGAATATCGCTTTAGAAAAAATTCAGCATACTTCGAACAAAGTGCTAAACTTCTTGTAGAGGAAGGTGTAAGATTAATCGGTGGTTGTTGTGGTACTACTCCGGAGCATATTCATGCTATTAAAAAAGGAATTAAAGGTCTTAAACCTGTTAAAAGAAAAGTTATAACGCCATTACCTGCTGAAGAAGAACTTGTAAGGGTTGCTCATAACGAACCAACAATTGTTGATAAAGTCAAAAAACAAGTAACTATAATTGCCGAATTAGATCCCCCGAAACATTTAAATGTTGATAAATTTATAGAGGGTGCAAAAGCAATAGATAAAAAGAATATTGAAGCTATTACTCTAGCAGATAATTCTCTAGCTAGCACTAGAATTTGTAATTTAGCCGCGGCTACTTTACTAAAAGAACACATTACTACCCCTACACTTCTTCATTTAACATGTCGTGATCACAACCTTATAGGATTACAATCTCGCTTAATGGGATTTGATCTTCTCGGAATTAATAATGTCCTTGCTCTTACTGGAGATCCAAGTAAACTTGGTGACTTCCCTGGAGCAACTAGTGTCTATGATATGACTAGCCTTAAATTGATTCCTTTTATTAAACAGCTTAACGAAGGACTTGGATATAACGGGGCTTCACTGAAAAAAACAACAAACTTTACAGTAGCTGCTGCTTATAATCCAAATGTTCGTGACCTAAGTAAAACTAAACGTTTAGTTGAGAAAAAAATTAAAGCAGGTACTGATTACTTTATTACTCAACCTGTCTTTGAAGCTGAAAAAATTGAACAATTAGCAGAACTTTCTGCTGACTACCCAGATACACCATTCTTCGTAGGTATAATGCCAATTACTAGCTACAACAACGCTGTCTTCCTACACAATGAGGTACCTGGTATCAAGTTATCTGAAGAATTCTTAGCTAAACTTGAAGAAGTAAAAGATGACAAAGAACTTTGTCAAAAAGTTGCTTTAGAAGAAAGTAAAAAACTGATAGATGTTGCATTAAAACACTTTAATGGAATTTACATAATTACACCATTTTTAAGATATGATCTTACTTTAGAATTAATAGATTATGTTGAAGAAAATAAAAATAAATGTATATAGAAAATCAAGGTGTTAGAATCATTCTAACACCTTGATTTATTGTATTTCTTTTATTTGTTTCCGTATTTTTCGAAAAGTTCATCTAATGGTTTATACATTACTTTATTTAAGTCTTCTATTAAAAATTGTAATTTTTGTTGACTTTGTACAAATTCTAAGAATTTAGCATTTCCCATTAGTTTTTGTTGAATTTCTTCAAATACTGATAATTCTTCTTCAGTAGGTTCATTACCAGCTTGAGCAGCTTCCATTAATTCTTTTTGTTTTAATACGAATTCTGTGTATAAAGCATTAGCTTCTTCGTCTGAATATAGTCCTTCTGCAGCTACTAATGATGCTTTATATTCATCAGATTCTCTTAGTGCTCTTTCAAATTCATTTGCTTTGTCATAAATATTTACCATAGTTGTTTGCTCCTTTTATGTTGTAGTTTAATTATAACATAGTTTTACCTTCTTTGACAATAAATCGTTTGCAAATGATATAGTATAAGTATTACGGAAAAGGTAAAAAAAGAATAACTTCCCTTAAAATATAAGTTACAACACCAGTAGAAAGGAATTTATTCATACGAACATTATAACAAAAATTTTCGTGAAAAACATAGAAAACAACTTAAAAAGATATAGCAAAATTATTTGTTAATTCCCAAAATAAATTCCAGTTAAAGTAAAATACAGGAATTTAATCTGAAACTAGTTTTTATCCTAAAAGCCACCTTTTATAATTAACCAAATTTGACAAAGAACAAAATTTATCTGAATTTTTATGGCTATTACCGAATAATTGGCTGTTTAATATATTCTTAAACACAAGCCACCATCTTTTATGTTATTCGTTTATTTTTCAGAGTCGAAGACTGAAGAAAAATATTACGAATAATTTATACTACGACTACTATAATTTCTACGAACATAGTGAGTTGAGAAATTATTCGTACAGCCTGTAAAAATGAATAGTTCTAATTATAAAATCTATCACATATTTGAAATTTAATTAAAACCTTTGTTAGCTATCTTTTACTATATTATCTTATTATATTTACTCCAAAACAAACTTACTCGCTAATTTATACACTTGTTTGATTTCCTTATTTTCTAATTTCCAAGTTTTTAATTCTTCTTTTATTAGTTCTGGAAATTTTCTACTTATATCTCTTAGTGCATTTCCTACTGATTTTCTTACATATTCACTAGTGTCTTCTTTTAATGGCGCTATTCTTTTTATTGCTTCTTGTGGATTCACTTTAAAGTGCGGTCTGCTAGTCCAAATTCGTAACCTTTCTATGACAGCCCTTCTAGTATTCGGATTATCAGACCTTAGCCACTCATCAATTACAGGTATTGCACTTTCATAACCGGTATTTTTACAATATTCATCAAATGCTTTGGCAAGTACCTCTTGCACTCTCCAATTATCATCTTTAGATACTTCATCTCTCATAAAAGTTAGAATATCACTATCATCTGATAAATATCCGAAAAGAAATACTCCGTACATTCTAACTTGATATACTTTTGATTCATAGGATAAAAAAGCTAATCTTTTAACATACTCTTTATCATTAGATTTATAATCATCTACCGCTCTTTTCTCTTCTTCCTTAAACCCACTCTTTATTAGAAAAAATTTTTGTTCTAGATTTTTAATATATTTGTTCAAATAAAATCACCGCCTTATTATTCCTATAAAAAAAGCATATAGAATGCTAGACACTCTATATGCTTAAGGATGATTTGCTAAAATTAGTTGTTAGCTTTTAAGAAATCAACAGTTTTTTGGATTACTAACTCACCACGTAAGTCTTCAACACTAATACGTTGTTTGATTCCTTCTTCAGTCATGCTGTACATAGTAGCAAGTTCTTTAACTTCTGCATCGATGTCAGCTTCTGTTACTTCAACTTTTTCTACTTCAGCGATTTCTCCTAGTACGAATGAAGTTTTGATTTTGTTTTCTGCGTCAGATTTCATTTCAGCTTTAAGTTCAGCTTCACCTTTTCCAGTGAATTGTTGGTATAAATCAAATGATAATCCTTGACGAGATAAGTTCCCAGTGAATTGTTCAAACATAGAATCAACTTCTTGTTCTACTAATTTTTCTGGTACAGAAAGTTTTGCATTTTCTACAGCTGTAGAAATTACTTTATCAGAATAAGATTTTTCTGCTAAGTTTTCTTTTTCTAATTTGATTTCTTCTTTTAATTTTTCTTTGTATTCAGCTACAGTTGAAGCTGCTTCTTTAGAAAATTCTTTAACGAATTCGTCAGTTAATTCTGGTAGAACTTTTTCTTTTACATCGTGAACTGTAACTTCAAATTTAGCTTCTTTACCAGCTAAATCAGCTACTTGGTAGTTCTCTGGGAATGTTACGTTAACAACTGTGTCAACTGGTGCAGTTTTACCTTCTAATTGTTCTTCGAATCCAGGGATGAATGATCCTGATCCTAATTCTAATTCGTAACCTTTAGCTTCTCCACCATCAAAAGCTTCATCTCCGATGAATCCTTTAAAGTCGATAACTACGATATCACCTTTTTTAGATTCTCCTTCTTTGATTTGCCATTCAGCTTGACGACTTAATAAACTATCTAATCTTTCTTCTACATCAGCATCAGTTACTTCTACTGAGTCTTTTTCTAATCCAAGGTTTTTGTATTCACCTAACTCAACGTTTGGTTTAACAGTAACAACTGCTTCGAATTTAACACCTTCTTCTTTGCTGATTTCTTTAACATCGATATCAGGCATAGCTAATGGTGAAACTTCTAATTCATCGATAGCTTTAGTGTAAGCTCTTGGTAATACATAATCAACTGCATCTTGATATAATGCTTCTTCACCGTACATTTTGTTGAATACGGCTCTTGGTAATTTACCTTTTCTGAATCCAGGTGCGTTAACACGTTTAACTGCACGTTTGAATGCTTGGTCTAATCCTTTCGCAAATTCTTCTTTTGTTGCTGAAAAAGCGATAACTACTTTTCCATCTTCTTTATTTAAAATTTGTGACATTTATTTTTCCTCCAAAAATACTTTTAAGTATCATCAAAAATGTTAGTATAAAAATACTAAAAACTCTTGATTAATTATATAGTAAATAGCGTAAAAAGTCAATCGTTACACTTTTAAATTATTGTTTTTAAGAGTAAGGTTAAATACCTTCTAATAATTATTTAAACTCTTACAAATTGATGTTAAAATTCAAAAAAATTGTAATACTTATCCCTTTTATCTATCCACCAACTAATTTTTTACTAAATTCTTTTATTAATTTATCATTTTCTCTAAAGTTGGGGTAATATTTCCCTAATAATTCATAAAATCTAGGTGTATGATTTGTTTCTAGTAGATGAGTAAGTTCATGAACCACGATATGTTCTAAACATTCAATTGGAAATTTTACTAATTCATAGTTTATCCAGATTCTTTTAGCTTCGATATTGCACGTTCCCCAACGTGTTTTCATCTTTTTAATCCTAAGCTGTTCTGCATGGACACCCATAATTTTTTCATGTTTATTAATGAACTCTAAAGCCTTGTTATAAAGGACTTTTCTCAGATAATTTATAATGATCTGTTCTCTATTTTGTTCCTTATTCTTAATAACTAAAACTAGTCTTTCATTAGAAAGAATCACTTCATTCTTAGTTCCTAACCTTACCTCTAATTCAAAATTCCTCCCGAAGATAAAGTGTTTTTCACCAGTCACAAAGCACTTTATAATATGACCATTTTTTAATATATTATATCTTCTTTCTCTTATCTCATCAATATTTTCTTGAATCAATTTTTTTATAACATAGTTAGGAGTTCTTGGAGGGGCGCTTACTACCACATCAGCGTTTTTTTCAACTTTCAAATAAATATTTTTCATACTTTTTCTATATTTTATTATAACTGCTAAGTCATCAACACTTACTACTTTTTGCATACTACCCCTCCTTCAATTGTTATTTTAATTCACAACCTACTAAAGCTGTACCAACTCTTATATGAGTCGCACCTTCTTCAATTGCGATTTTATAATCATTACTCATACCCATTGATAAAAATTCACATGGTGCATATGATAAATTCAACCCTTTTACTTCATCACGTAAGTTTCTTAATTTTTTAAAGCAATTACGCAGGATTTCTTCATCATCCACAAAAGGTGCCATCGTCATAAGACCGACAACTTTTATTTTTGAATATTGCTCCAACGATTTTATAAAGTCAATGGCTTCTTCTGAAGTTAAACCATGTTTACTCTCTTCTCCAGAAACATTCACCTGCACGAAGCATTTAACCTCTTTTTCTGCACGTTTTTCGATTTCTTTAGCTAAGCTACCTCTATCTAATGCATGGAAGTAATCAACCTCATTAATCACATCACGTACTTTTCTAGTTTGTAAACTTCCTATTAAATGCCAAGTCTTATCAGAATATTTACTTTTTCTCTCAACATAATTCTGAGGTCGATTTTCAGCAAAGTCTGTAATGCCCGCTTCTATTGCTTCTTCAACTCTAGCATCACTAACGTACTTAGTTACAGCAACTAAATTCACTTCTTCTGCATTTCTTCCTACTTTTTCACAAGTTTCAGCTATTTCTTTTGTTATTGTCTCAAAATTTTCTCTAACGTTCATTTTTCCTCCTACTTACTCTACATATTTAGTACTATATTCTAATTATACCATGATGCTTATTATTTTGTTATAAAATTGAATAAAAAGGGAATGACTTGAAAATTGAGATTCTCTAAAAATCGTCATTTTCAAGTCACTTTTTCTTATTTTTTAGGTACAAGTTCCAATACTTTATCTTTAGGAATATTTCCTATAGATTCACTTGTGTACTCTCCTTTTACCCATTTTTCAATTTGATCAGCATAATTATCACTTAAGAAGTGTCCACTTTGTCCAGGACCTACAACATGATACCCCGTTTTTGTAGAAAAGTCATAAACAAATCTCCATGATGCACCGTGATTAACTAATCCATCATCATTTTGTCTAGCTGCTTGAACTGTAACTTTAGAACCTGAAATTGGATATTCTTTTGGATTTAAGAAGTATGCTAACAACGCTGATGATTTAGATAATGGATGTCTAAATCCTAATGTATGAGCTGTTCCCCACTTCCATTTAGATACGTCACTTCCATATTTACCTTCCAATTGGGAAATCGTCTCATTCAAGCTATTAGTTAATACTTCTTTTAATCCATTTTTCTCTTCAATAAGATTTACTTTTTTACCATTTAAACTATCTCTAAGTATCTTATCTACATAACTCTCTTTATGAGGCATAAATTTGTAAACATCTGCATTCATCTTATCTTTTAGTATGTGCGATTGAATTTTTTTCATCCATAAGTCAAAAATTAACGGTGCTGCTTCATCTTTATCATCTACATTATTCCACGATTTTAGTTTATCGTAGACTTCTTTTTTAGAAATTTTATCTACACTTATATTTTTCAGAAAGTTAGGTAAAAATTCTTGTGCATAAAGATTTTTCGTATCCATTTGAAGATTCTTCATATCATCAACAGTCAGGTTATTTCTTTTTGATAATACTTCATCTATACGAGCTTTTCTATATGGTTGCGCCCAAACGTTAGATGTGTGATAATCAGTTTTTACAGTTTCAGTATTCGCCGTAGCTATGAATCCTTCTTCCGGATTAACAAGTTTCGGTAATTTATCATAAGAAACATAACCACTCCATCCATAATCGCTACTATAACCTGGAACAGGAAGATTCCCATCACCTTTTTTCCTAATCGGTACATTACCATTTGATTTATAAGCTATATTTCCTTCATTATCCGCAAAAACAAAGTTTTGAGCTGGTGCTTTGAATTTTTCTAATGACTTTTCAAATTCCTGCCAATTTTTAGCTTTATCTATATTTAAAATAGCTTCTAGTTCTTGCGTCGATTCAAGTGCTGTCCACTGCATTGAAAAACTCGTATCTTTATTTCCTAATGGTTTCAGCAGTTGATCAATTATCGGACCATGTTTCGTATTAACTACCTCAAAATCGACAGCGTCTTTTCCTTTTACTTTTATTGAATACTTATCAACCTTAGCATCATAATATTCATTATCGTATTTGAATTTATATGGATTATTCTCTTGTCGTTTTTCAATATAAAGGTCTTGAACATCTGGTCCAAAGTTAGTTACTCCCCACGCTATATGTTCATTATGACCAAGTATGATACCCGGTACCCCTGGGAAAATCACCCCTGAAACTTTGTTATTTGGTGTTGAAAGTGACATTTGATACCAAACTGATGGAGTACCTAACCCTAAATGAGGATCATCTGCTAATAACGGCTTACCAGATTTAGTTTTCTTACCAGAAACAACCCAGTCATTACTACCGTTTTCCATCGGTGGTCGCTCATTTTTTGCCGTATTTTTATCTATACTCACATCTATACCTTGATTCGCTTTTATAATTTCTTCATTGTCTATATTTTTTGAAAAACTATCAGGAAGTAACTGTTTTAGATTTTCTTCACCTAAATTATTTAAAATCCAGTTATTAAAACCTAGGTGATCCCAGTGCCCACCTAAATCATATGCCATATATTTACCTACCGTTAACGAATCAATAGGAGTCCAGTTTTCAGGAGAATATCCTAATAAAGAAAATTCATAAGGTAATTTACTTTCTTTCTTCGCTTCTTCGATATAAGCATTAACACCTTGTGCATAACTTTCTAATATTTTTTTAGCTTCCTCTGAGTAATCATTATAAGAGGCTTCTGCTGCTTTTCTTAAAGAAAATACTAAAAACTTTTTATCATTTTCTAGTGCTGCTTCTCCAACAACTTCCGATAATCTTCCACTTGCCTGTCTACGTGCTAAATCCATTTGGAATAATCTATCTTGAGCATGAATATAACCCTGAGCTTTATATAAATCACTATCATTTTCCGCTTCCACAGTTGGAATTCCATTTTTATCTCGTGACACTTTTACATTTTTTTCTAAAATATTTAATTCTGCCTTCCCTTCAACTGTCGGTAAAGATTTATGAACAAAATAGTAACCATATCCTCCTAATAACAAGAGAATAGACACTATTACTATCATTAATCTCTTTAATATCTTAATAACTTTATTTTTCATAAGACCTCCTAAAAAATAAACTATACTAAGAATTATATTAGCTTTACCTATTTTTTGCAAACTAATATTTATTAAAAAAACTCTAAATAAGTATAGATTTTTTTTCACTTATAATTATTAATTATTATGTGATAGATATTCAGTATCACCATAGATTATATTCAATTTATACATTATCTTCTTAATAACCTTATTTCTAGATTATCATTTAATAGGCTTAATATTTTTATGTATTCTAATATTTTACTATTCGATTACTTCAACATAATGATATTTTTATAAAAATTTTATAAAAAAGTTTTCGAAGAAACTAAATTTCTCCGAAAACTAAATTTTATACTTTTCTGAATTCCTAATTAGTATTATTCTTATACCTAGGAAGAAGTATATTATACAGCTAATAAATAATATTCCTAAGCTAAAGATCAATAGCAAAATACTATAAACTAAAAATAGAAATGCAACTATGTTATGGTTAATCCCTTTTTTAAAAATTACAAATAGTAACAATAAAAACAATACCACTAATAGTGCGAAATACAACCACGCTAATTGACCCATTACTTGGAAAATAAAGTGCATATCCTTTGTTGATACGTTTGCACTGTCTTGAGTTAAACGTGTTTGTTCACGGATTTGATCCACTATCTTATTTCTTAAGTACTCATTTCCGACGTACTCCCTAAATAAGTTTATCATTCCACCAACAAAACCTATATAAACTATGTAAACAACACTAGAGATTAGTAATAATATCTTCTCTAATTTATCAAAAAGCATTAATTTTCACCTTTATCCTTGCACTTAGCACATGTTCCATAAAACGATAAAGAGTTATCTTGAACCTCAAATGAGTATTCTTTTTTCATATATTCAATAAGTTTATTAAATATAGGATTAGATACTTTCTCAATGTTATTACAATTAGTGCATATTAAATGATGATGAAGTTCGTCATCTACAGATTGTCTTAAATGATATTTAGAAACACCATTGCTGAAAGAGATTTTTTCTAAAATCTTTAATTCATAAAAAATATCTAACGTTCTATAAACGGTAGCTATACCAATATCAGGTGTTTTTTCTTTTAAAATAAAATATAATTCCTCTGCACTAAGGTGCTGATCATCGTTATCTACTAATATTTCAACAATTTTCTCCCTTTGTGGTGTCAACTTATAAGGAGATTTTTGAATTATTTTAATTATTTCATCATAAATATTCATATACTATTTCGCGCCTTTCCTATTTTTTAAGTAAGCTAATGCAAGCATAGTCTTACTATCAGTTATAACATTATCATCTAGAAGCTTAAATGCATCTTCAATTTTGTATTTTCTTAAATTAATAAACTCATCTTCATCTGGATTTTGTTCACCAGGATATTCTAAATTATCTACATAATAAACTGTTATTAGCTCAGAACTGTATCCCAAAGCAACGTGAACATCGCATAATTTCTCCAGTCTATCTTCTTCTACAGCATACCCTGTTTCTTCTTGCAATTCTCTTACAGCAGATAATTTTTTATTATCTTCTCCAGGCTCTAATTTACCTGCAGGAATTTCTAAAGTTACTGCCTCTATCGCTTTTCGGTATTGTTCTACAAAAACTACTTCGTTATCTTTTGTTATCGCAAGTATTGCTACTGCACCTCTATAATTTATCAGTTCACGTTTTGAAGTTTCTCCATTAGGTAAAGTTACAGTGTGTACTTCAACATCTAATACTTTTCCTTTGAATATTTTTTCAACTTCAATAGTTTTTTCTTCTAAATCTTTTTTCATAATTCCCTCCAAATTTTTACAAACTAAATTCTTCTAAATCATGCGCAATTCTTACATTACATATACCGCTTAGCGATTCTATAGCACTTTTTTCAATATTTTTATCATATCTAGCACTAATATGTGTCAAGAATAAACTTTCAACTTTACTTTCTGCAATCATCTTTTCAATATCTACTATACTCAAGTGATAATTTTTTCTTGCATGATGTGCATCTTCCTTAAGCAAATATGTGCACTCTGTAATAATTATATTACTGTTTTTAACAAAATCTGCCAATTCGTTAAAGTACCTAGTATCTGATATAACCACAATCTCTTTTTCCGGTTTATCTTCAGATAAAAAATCACTAGAATTATAGACTGTTCCATTAAATTCAAAAGTATCTGATTCTTTAATTTCTCTATAAAATGGACCGGGCATAATACCTAATCCCCTCAATTTATCTGCATCTAGGCTGCCCTTTTGTTTTTTGAATATTATTTTATATCCAAAACATTCCACATTATGAGTTAATGGATAGCTAAAAACAGTTACAGTTTTATTATCTATTATACACTGTTCACTAGAAATTTCAATATATTCCACGCTATAAGAAAGTGAACAATGTGTGAACATTAAGTTGTTCTCTATAAAGTCCTTTATTCCAACTGGTCCATATATCGTAATTTTTGAAGCATTTGTATCCAAGAGAAAGCTTCTAGATGATAAGAATCCTATTAATCCTAGAACGTGATCGGCATGAAGATGACTTATAAAGATTCTAGTTATTTTAGTCGGCTTAATATTTGTTCTTAAAATCTGGTGTTGAGTAGCTTCCCCGCAATCAAACATCCAACATTCTTTAAGTTCTTGCATGAAATTAAACACAAAGCTCTGTGTATTTCTAAACTTTGCAGGAAGCCCAGCTCCTGTTCCTAAAAATTGTACTTCCATGGTATTCCTCTACTCAATAATTAATAATAGTGGCCTAAAAAGATATTCCATTTAAGCCACTCATGTAAATTATAGTTTTACTACAAAAATCTGTGCATCTTGTAGACATGTAATAACATGCTCTACCCCTGCTGGAATTTCTAATAGTTCAAATTCATTTACAGGTTCTACTTGTTCTTCAAAAGAAACTGTAATTTTCCCACTAATATTTAATAATAAAATGTTTTTATCATTACTATACGAATCTGTTTGATTCCCAGTTTTTAGATTCATATGTACAACTTGATATCTATCATTTTCTAAAACAATTCCACCTAATAATGCATTTTTATCTAATTTTATTTTTTTCATAGTCTTATCTTCCTTTACGCTTGTATAATCCATCTTCTTCAATCATGATTAGTTTATTCTTGAATAATCTTCCTACAGCACGTTTAAAGCTTCCTTTACTCATTCCAAACACAGCTTTAATCTCTTCTGGGTCTGATTTATCAGTAAATTCGCAATAACCATTGTTTTCAATATAATCCATTATTGCTTGACCGTCACTATCCATTCTCTCGTGTGCACGTGGTAAAAATGAACCATTGATTTCTCCATTATCTTTGATTCCTATAACACGAAGTGTAACTTTTTCTCCTAAACGCGGCTCTTTTTCACGTTCACTTTCATGAACAAAAACTTTATAACCATCTTTTGTTAATAAAAAGGTTCCAACTCTCATCAAGCGATATGGATATGCTTCGATATCCTTATTTTTCATACTCTTAGTTGCTTTAGAGTAAAGTGATGCTACGATAGTTTCAGTTGCTAAACGCGCAAAAAGTTGTCCACTAAAATCACGACGCAGGGTAATAAATAACTCGTCACCTTCTTTAGGCCAAACACTTTTCAACTTCGGTAGATCCTCTCCAAGAAGTGGGATTTCACGAGAAAATCCAATATCAAGACCTACTCTATCTTCTTCAACTTTTACAACCTTACTAAAAGCATAGTCACCGTACGTTACTTCTGGAATATTTGGTGTAGCAAACAATTTTCCACTTCGTGAAGGATATACGAACATCGAATACTCTTCTCCAATTTCGTAATCATCTAAACTCTCAACGTCTGATTCGTTACAACTAATTTCCTCATCATTTGGTCCTTTGAACACTAATGATGAACTTTTCTTTTCCACTAACTCTAAGAAATGAATTTCTCCAGTAATAAATTTAATATCTTCTCTTTCCATCAAGTACCTCTTTCTTTCATTTTATCTAACACCTTACAGTATTGTTACTAAGTATCATCTCATAAAAAAAGGCTGATACCTAATATCAACCTTTAAATTAATCGGTAAAAGTAGTATCAGGATGTACTTACTTAACCATATTTTTTATTTGTTTTAATTGATTTACTCTTATTTCCTTTGGAAGAAATCTTCTTATTTCATCTTCATTATACCCTACTTGTAATCTCTTATCATCAACAATGATAGGTCTTCTAAGCATCCCTGGATTTTCTTGAATAACTTTATACAATTCTTGAATTGACATACTCTCAATATCTAAATTCAATTTTTGGAAAGTTTTTGATCTAAACGAAATAATATCTTCAGTTCCGTGCTCCGTGATAGATAAAATATCTTTAATTTCATCCGTTGTCAAAGCTTCTGAGAAAATATTTCTTTCCACAAAGTCTATATCATTTTCAATTAGCCAAGCTTTAGCTTTTCTACAAGAAGTACAACTTGGCGATGTAAACAATGTAACTACCACCAGCACTCACACTCCTTTATAAAAATAACATTAATATTTTTATAATTCTATATACTACTATATTATACTACATATATCATATTTTTACAATATACTATTGAAAAAAATATTTTAATTTGTCAACTAAAAACACTTATTTACAATACGTTTAACGTTGACTATCCTTGTAAACACTAACTTATTGTCTTACCCTTACATTTTTTATTGTATTAGTTAAATTAAATTATATAATGATATACACAAAAAAAACATTTCTTTATATAGATTTACTCTTTAATTATACTACACGTAGTTAAAATTAAAATTAAATTATTCACAATTTCAAGGATTTTCTCATAAATAATATTTCTACATTCTTTATCTTATTGCTAAATTGACAAAGAATACCATGTGTGTTATTATATACATATGCCAGCATGGCGGAATTGGCAGACGCACTGGACTCAAAATCCAGCGATGGCAACATCGTGCCGGTTCGACCCCGGCTGCTGGTATAGTTAAAAAGACAAGGTTTTTAAGCCTTGTCTTTTTTTATTTATTTTCCCCCTCTTATCTTTACGCATTTTATTAATATAATTTTTGTGTTTTCATCTACTATTTTGCTTTACAAGATACTTTCGCTATGATACTATTATGTCTAACAAGATAGTATATATCTATTTTTTATATTAATAATAAAACTTAGGAAAGGTGGATAAAGATGGAAATTAACACTTCTCAAATACTAAAAGGTACATTAGAAGCATGTATTTTACAGTTAATAAAAAACAATGAGATGTATGGTTATGAAATTACTGAGCAACTTTCTAATTATGGTCTAGATATGGTTGCGCAAGGTACTATCTATCCTCTACTTTTAAAATTAGAAAAGGAAAATATGGTCACTAGTTATTTAAAAGAGAGTAACTCTGGACCTCCTAGAAAATATTATTCAATTACCAAAAATGGTGAAGAGTATATAAACTCATTTAAAAATGTATGGGGAAATATAAGTGTTACAATAACAAAAATTTTAGAAAATAAATAACGTAAACAGGGAGGAATTATTATGAACATCGCTGATTTAATAAAACAAAATAACGAACTTAGATCACAACTTAATGAAGATAATAAGAAGTATTATGAAGAACTTTTAGTTGCTTGTCGGATGAAAAATACTACAAAAAAAGAATCAGAACTAGAAATTCAATTGCTAGAAATATTACAAGATTTAATCCTATATCAAAATAACGGGAAAAATTTTACTGATGTCTTTGGAAATGATATAGATAAACTATCTTCATCAATACTTCTAGAGCTTCCAAAGGAAAACAAAGGGAAACTATTAAGATTTGCTCTAGTCTACTTCTTAATATTAATTATTAGTTCTATATTCCCTTATGTTTTCACCAAAACTATCAAGCCAATTACAACAATGTTATCTATATTATTATTGGCATTAGGATCATCAGTTTGCTTATATCTATTAATTTATAAAAAAACAGAGAAAAATAAATGGTTTATATATATTTCTTCATTAATTATATTTGAAATCTCTTTTATTTTAATCCCTATTTTAGATAAATTAAAGATGATTCCACAATATCTTATTCAAGAAGTAACATTATCTACCAACTTCTTATACTTCTTTGAAATTTTTTGTGTACTTTCATATGTATACATATTTTTAACATTCAAGAAATACTATTCTAAAAAGATATAGTATACTAGCTCGACTATTCTATTGGGCGAGCTAGCTTTTATAAAGTTCACCTTAGTGAAATAATTTTATTTTATCAATAACAAATTTTCTCTTGAATAATTTTTTTAAAACTGTTATAATAATAAAATATTATTTTAGGAGGGAAGCCATGAATAACTCAATTTTCGATAAATTAAAACGTGCCGAACAAGGTGCAAAACTTAGTATTCTATCATATTTGTTACTGACTGTTTTAAAACTTGGAGCGGGTGTATTCTTTAAATCATCAGCTCTTGTTGCTGACGGTATTAACAACGCTACCGATGTGATTTCATCAGTATGTGTTCTTATAGGTCTAAAAATTTCTAGAAAACCCGCCGATGAAGACCACCTATACGGTCACTTCCGAGCTGAACTAATCTCTACATTGATAGCTTCATTTATTATGCTGTACGCAGGTATTGAAGTAGTAATGTACGCTATTAAAAAGATTATTTCTGGAAACTACGAACAACCTAATCTTCTTTCTGCAGTAGTGGCATTTATAGCAAGTGCTGTTATGCTTTCCGTATATTTTTACAATATTCGTCTAGCTAAAAAAATCGGAAGTAAATCCCTTAAAGCTGCCGCTCTTGATAATCTAAGCGACGCTTTTGTTTCTATCGGAACACTAATCGGAATCATCGCTACATATATCGGGCTTCCAGTAGCTGATTCAGTAGTCGCAATAATCGTCGGATTACTTATTATTTACACAGCTATTAGTATTTTCAAAGAATCTACACACATTCTTACTGACGGAGTTGATACTGACGTGATAGATAAGGTTAACGATATTGTAAATGATATTAAAGGTGTAACATCAATAGTAGATACGAAAGGTAGAACTCATGGCTTACTATACTTTATCGATATTACTGTTACTGTCGAACCATCATTAAATGTTAAACAAAGTCACGATATTACCGTGAAGATTGAAAAAGCATTATCTAAAGAATTCTATTATTGCGAAACTTTAGTACACTTAGAGCCACATGGTATTACTTGCCACTCATATTAAAATATTTCCAGATGAAATTATACTTCTTTTAACCAAGGTTATTTCTAGTATAATTTCATCTTTTTTTACTGCGCCGATGTTTGACAAAAACAAATACTAAAAGTATAATTATTGTACGTATAAAAGTATTTTTAACTATTAATTATCTTTTAATTAAACAGTATAAAATACTACTTAAATATAAAATTGGAGTTTTTAAATTTATGACGCACGCAAAAGCAATATTCTTCGGTGAACATGCAGTCGTTTATGGATATAAAGGAATTACTATTCCACTTCCACAGATGAATGTCGAAGTTACATTAGAAGACACAGATACAATTCAACAAAGAGATGAGATTCTTAGCTTTATAGCTGATTCATGTGAAATCGATAATAAAACAAAAATTAATATTACTAGTACCATTCCTGTAGGACGTGGTCTAGGTTCTTCTGCTGCGCTGAGCATAGCTATTGCACGTGCTAAAAAACTCCCAAATGTAAGAGAAATAGCTAATACATGCGAAAAATTTATTCACGGTAATCCCAGCGGTATAGATGTGAATCAAGTACTTAGTGATACTCCCCTTTTATTTTCAAAAAAAGATGGCGCTAGTGAATTAAATTTTAATTTGAATAGTTATTTACTAATTATCGATACAGGAGTTGTTGGAATTACTAAAGAAACTCTAAAGCATATAGCGGATAATTATGATAAATATGAAAAATATATTGCTGAATTAGGTGGAATCACTGATTTAGTAATCGAACCGTTAAAAAATAAAAATATCGATCTTGTCGGAGAATATATGTACAAAGCTCATGATTTACTGTGCAAACTTGGAGTTAGTCACGCTAGTAACGATGAGGTTGTGGAAATTTGTAAAAATAACAATGCAGTTGGTGCCAAACTAACTGGTGGTGGCGCTGGTGGATGCTGTATTAGTCTTAGTAAAACAAAAGAAAATGCATTAGAAATTCAAAATGCATTAAAAGAGAAAGGATATTCATCATGGATAGTTACAATTTAGGTTATGCTAACATTGCCTTAGTTAAGTACTGGGGAAAAAAATCTAAAGATCCTGTCTTACCTTATAATCCTAATATTTCTTTAAGATTAGACAATCTTTTATCAAAAACAAAAATCGAAAAAAATGATAATAATATTGATGAATTTTATATCAATGACGAAAAACAAAGTCAAGAAGAAGTAGATAAAATGATTAAGTTCATCTCAAAATTCACACCAACTAATCGTGAAGCTATAACTATAAGAAGTTATAATACCGTACCTACTGCTGCAGGACTTTCTTCAAGTTCTAGTGGCACTATGGCATTAGTTCTTGCTTGTAATGAATATTTCAAATTAAACAAAACTACTAAAGAATTAGTTGAAATAGCTAAAGAAGGATCTGGTTCTTCTTGTCGAAGTTTCTATAAACTTGCTGCATGGCTTGAAGATGGAAGTGTTGAAGAATTAGAGTGTTCTTTAGATTTTGGAATGATGGTTCTTGTAGTTAATGAAGATAGAAAGAAAATTTCTAGCCGTGTTGCCATGGAACACTGTGTTCAGACATCAACAACATTCGATGCTTGGGTTAAAAAAGCTAAAAGTGATTTCGTATTAATGAAAGAAGCTTTAAAAAATGCTGATTTCGAAAAAATCGGAGAAATTACAGAAAGTAATGCTCTTGCTATGCACGGTACTACATCTACATCAACTCCTAGCTTTTCATTCTTAACAGAAGAGAGTCATATGGCAATGGATATTGTAAAAGAGCTACGCTCTAAAGGTTATAGATGTTACTTCACTATGGATGCCGGTCCGAATGTGAAAGTACTTTACTTAAGGGAAGATCAAGATAAATTACATGAGGAAATTTCAAAATTATGGAAGAAAAAAATCATTTTGTGCATGGAGTAGCTTACGGTAAACTCTATCTCGCTGGTGAATATGCGATTTTAGAAGATTACGCTTCTGCACTAATAACAAGTGTTCCTAAAAAAATTACAGTATTTGTAGAAGAAAGTGATGAAACTACTATTTTCGATTCAATCAATAAAACTTCTGTTGGCCTTCTTGAAGAAAATAGTAACTTCACACTAGTTCAACAATTTATTCTATTTTTAACAGAATATACAAATTCTAATAAAACATTTGCTCTTACTATTTATAATGAACTTCACAATGATGATAAAAAATACGGTTTAGGCTCTTCTGGTGCTGTTCTTGTAGCTATAGCCCGCGCGATATTATCATTTGAAAATATTACATATAATGATTTAACTATTTTCAAATTAGTAGCTCTATTCAACATCAAGCACAATCTAAGTGGCTCTATGGGTGATGTTGCTGCAAGCATTAATGATGGCATTACATTCTACCAGAAGTTCAATGCTGAGTTCGTTAACAATATGATTCACCAAAACAAATCTGTTAAAGAAATAATAAACACAGATTGGGATGGTCTCCGTATCGAAAAAGTTCATCCAAAAGCTGATTTAAGCATACTAGCACGTTGGACAGGTGAAGCTGTAGATACGAAAGAACACGTAAAACTGTGGAAAAAACATAAAGATAACTACAAAGAAGAATTTAAAGTTTTTGTTGATACTTCTAATACTTTAGTAAAAACTTTAAAAGAGAATTTAGAAGAAACAGATGCTATATATGCTTTAAATACAATACGAAAACTTAGAGAAAATCTATTATATTTAGAAAGTTTTTCTAAAATACCAATGGAAACAAAAGCAATGAAAAACTATATAGAAAGTCATTCTGTTGGTAAACAAAGTGGTTCAGGCAGTGGTGACATCGTATTAGGATTCGAGAAAAATAACGATAAGTATCAGCTACAACTGAACTTAGAAAAACTATAATATACTACGAAAGGATTAATTATGAGAAAAAAAGATCATATCAGACTGGCTCTTGCTGATAAAACAAAAGTAACTAGCTTAGACTCATACGCAATTGATTACAACAGTATCCCCCTATTCGGATTAGACGATGTTGATACTTCTACATCAGTTTGTGGTGACCGTTGGGAATTCCCATTCTTCATCAATGCCATTACTGCTGGTGGTGAAGATTGTAATAAAATTAATCAAGACTTTATGGAAGTTAGTGAAAAATGTGGAATTAAATTTTTCCCAGGATCATACTCTCCAGCTCTTAAGAGTAAAGAAGACGAAGAAGCTTATCCAAAAGGATATTCAGTAAACTTAGGCTTGGATAAAGACCCAGAACTTGTTTTAAAAGCAATTGAAAAATCACAAGCAAAATACATTCAACTTCATACTAATCCTCTTCAAGAAATTGTAATGCCAGAAGGAGATCATAATTTTGAAAGTTGGTACTCTAACCTAAAAAAAGTTAGCTCTAAGTCTCCGATTCCTGTAATTTTAAAGGAAACAGGCTTTGGTATGAATGAAGCTACTATTAAACTAGCTATCGACTTAAATATCCCTGCAGTTGATATCAGTGGGATGGGTGGAACGAACTTCGCAAGAATTGAAAATGGACGAAGAACTGATAAATCAACTTATCTAGAAGCAATAGGATATACTACCGCAGAAAGCCTAGAGATAGCCTATGCTTATAAAGATAAAATTGATATTATCGCAAGCGGTGGTATCCGTAATCCCCTTGATGTTGTGAAATGTCTAGCTTTAGGTGCTAAAGCAGTTGGTGTTTCTAAAATATTCTTAGAAATTCTTGTGAACGAAGGAAAAGATGCTCTGATTCAAGAGATTGAAAAATGGAAAAAAGAAGTTAAATTCTTAATGATTTTAATGAATGCTAAAAATATAGCTGAATTAGATAAGAAAATAAAAAAAGTAGAATTTTAAAATAATAAGATTCCGTCCGTCTTGGATGGAATCTTGTTTTATATTATGCTGGGAGTGACTCAAAAATTGCAATTCCGGAGAAACAAGATTTTGTCAAATCACCTCCGCACAGTTTATTAGATATCTAAAAAGCTTTTAGATACCAATAAACCACTTCGTCTATGAGCTCTTATATGAACTTTGTTAAATTTTAGGATTTTTTGGGGCAGCACCTTCTATTTTTGAGTCACTCCCTCTTCTTCTAATACCGCTAATCTTTTAATTGCTTTATTTAAATCGTCTTGTATAATATTGATTTTTGTTTTATTCTTTTGATTCTCAGCAATTAGATACCAACATGAAATTAATAACATAACATTTAAACAAATTATTGCAAACATACTATTCTCCTAATGTTTATAATTAAAATAAGAATAACACAATTTTTCTCTTTTAACAAGAGACGCTATATTTCCTATATAAAAAAACCTCATCTTACGATGAGGTCATTATTTCTAAATAAATCTAAAAG